>DAIPIF010000006.1:0-22305 GCA_036770925.1 Psychrobacter sp. | reverse complement strand
GCGCGTTTAAATGGATAACAATTTTACTTTGAACGGACTATATGCTAGAAACAAACAGCATTATCAGGCATAATTTATAGTTATAAAATAAATAACAGAGAGATATTATGACCTTACGCATGGCTGTGGCGATATCCTTACCCCTCTTCCTAGGCTTAAGTGCGTGCGATAAGGTCAGCACGATGACCCAAAGTGGTACGAGCTGCGGTGATGCGAGCAGTTTAGAGCTGGTCAACTCTTTGTTAACGGACAATCTACAGGCGCAAGTTAGAAGCGTCGCCTCTTATGAAGATACGCGCATTGACAGTGCCAGTTTGCGTGCCAGCGCCAACCAAGTCAGCTTTCGCTTAGACGATGTGCGTACCACCAAAAAAGACCCCAATAGCACTAAGCAGTTTTGTAGCGCTACCCTCACCACCACGTTAGATGCCGATATGATCAAACGCGCCAACTTTGTGCGGGATTATTATGAGCAAGGAACTCTCGATGAAGGCGCGTTTCAGCAAGACCTAAATATGGATGGCAACACGCTCACTTACGATTTAGAGTATGCGGTACAACCTACTGATGATGGCAAAAAAACATTTGGACAACTGCAAAACGGTATGGAGTTATTGGATTTTGCAGCAACGGCAGTGGTGTATGCGATGCAAAAAAATGAGGTACAGGCACAAAAAGCGCGTGCGCAAATTGAAAACACCCAAAATGCCATTGCTGAGAGAAAAGCTATCGCCGAAGAACAGGCTTTGATTGCACAAGCAGAAGCGCAAGCGGGTCGTGAAGTCGCAGATGAGCTGGCGCAAGCCAGTCGTGAAATGGCAAGGGAGCTGGCATCAATTGCCGCCGAACAAGCAAAAGCAAAAACCATGATGGATTATAAGCGTAAAGAGTTTAATATCCTGTGGAAGTCGGCATCCGCTGAGATCCGAGAAGCGCTGGCAGAAGGACAACAGGAATGGGTCGCTGAACGTGATGAGATTTGTATTGATATCGCCCGCGAATCTGAGCCCGCCCGCCAAGAGATTGCGCGCATGGAGTGCATCACGGAGCTATTAGGCGAGCGCTATTATCAAGTCAAAGAATATATCGACACTTATGACTCTGACGCATATGCGCCATAAATGCTTAATAAATCATCATAAAAAAACCGCTTACCCTATTCAAGGTAGCGGTTTTTTATTCAGAACCTTAAGGGCTTTGCCAGTATTAAGCGGGCTGGCATATAACGCCCTTAAACCAATATCAGCGCTATAATAGCAAAAACTAAGAAATAGCCATAGACACCCGCAATCGCATACAAGGTCTTCACCTCTTTGCCCTTAATCTTAAAGGTACTCAAAATCGTACCTAGCTTCAAGATTGAAATGGCAAAAAAGTAAAAAGCCAAGAATAGCAAAATCATGCTGATAATAAATATAGCGATAGGTGATACGGCACCAAACAGGCTCACCGTTCCTGGGAATAGAACTCTACCTTTAATAACTAATATTAATAATACCGCCGCCATACCAGATGCCGAGGCATGGAAAAATATCATATCGTGCCAAGTGGCATTCAATTGATAAAAGCTTTTTTCAATAGAGAAGTTACTATCATACGCAGCTTCAGCAACCGCGTCTCTTTTGACAATGGCTTTATAGCTGTTTATTTTACTCACTGTAATCAGCGAGATAAAAAAAGTCAGAGCAATCCAGAAGACGACATATATATTTATGATAATCAGTACTCCAAAATTGATGAAAAAGCGCTTCAAATCTGCTTTATAAAATAGCTTTAGAGCGAAGCAAGACGGTAGCTATTATTTTTATAATTCACTGGCATAGACTTAGTAGTCACCAACGTCATCTTTATATAGATTATCAGTTTACACCTATTGTTTTGTAAAAAAGTGCTTTTATAGAGGGTGTTATTGTAGCAGTGGGCGCTGTAGAGAGATTTTTTAATTGAGATTTGCAAGATTTTGGGCATAAAAAATCGCTTACAGATTAAGCCATTTTATATTTTTATGCTTTGACCAAAACACCTAAAGCGCGATATAAGCTATTCAATGATGACAACTACATCCTCCTCCCCATCAGAGCTACTACTTTTTGCATTCGGATAATTATCTTTTATCAGCTTTTTATTGACCAAACTCCATTTAGAATTATCCGTATCATAGACTAAAGTATAACGATATTTATATCTTGGAAAATTATTACCACCGTCTGTATTGTCATCACTGTAGTCTGAAGAGGTGACTAAAAGCACCCCATTATAAAATTCTACATTCTCAATAAATCTTGTGTTTATTTGATACACATCACTATTAATATCTTCTAAGATGTCCGTTTGTTCCATTAAAAATGGACGGGTTTCACTAAATCTTGAGAATGATGTCAAATAATTACTATAAGTACCACTACCGCCATTACATCCCCAATCGCCGCCCCAATAGACTACATAGGTAGTGCCAAACTCACTTTTTCCATCAAAACTACGTTGAGAGTCAATCAAATGAACATCTTTTATAGTGGTTTTTGGTGCGGCTGAATCCTTAGAAAAAGTCGTAGCACACGCCACAGACTGTGCATAGTTGCTGGCTTTTTTTAATACATCATGCTTCTCTTTTACGGGAGGCTTTGCCATAGCGGAATAAGGGGCGGTAGATAAAACCACAAACCCTAAGATATTGACTATCAAAAACTTATTAAAAAAACGCATATCACTTCTCAAAAGCTATGAAATTGAGACTCCTATAGTAACAAACTCCAAGACTTCAGTGAAATTGAGTGTGCGAAATGAGTATAAAAAAAGGAGATACTTTAAAAGCATCTCCTTTTTTATCTATAACGATAACTATTTTTATGGATAAGAGTAAGCGTTACAACGCTTTAAGCTCTTCCATTTGCCCTGCCATCGTCTTAAGCTGCCCCTCTAACTCAGCCAGTTTTGCTTTCTCAGCATCGACTACTTCTACAGGTGCTTTACTGACAAAGCCTTCATTACCAAGCTTACGGGCGATGCCTTCGGCTAGCTTTTGTAGTTTTTCATACGATTTACCCAAACGTGTCAGCTCGGCAGTCGGGTCAATCAGTCCTTTCATCGGCACAAGCACACGCAGTTGCCCAATCATGCTCGATGACGATAGCGGCACCTCATCTCCAGCGTGTAGGATCTCTAAGCTCTCAACTTTAGCCAATGCCTTAAACTGATTTTTGATACGAGACAGACGCGCGTCTTCCTCATCGGAGATGTTTTGTAGCAGTACCGGCAGGCGCACCGCATTACCTAGTTTCATCTCGCCTCTGATATTACGCACGCTGGCGATAAGCTGTTGTAGCCATGCCATATCCGCCTCAATTTGCTCACTGATTTGCGCGCTATCGGCGGTTGGATAGTTGGCAATGACGATGCTATCCGTATTTTTACGACCCAATAATGGCGCGATGGTTTGCCAAATTTGCTCGGTCAGATACGGCATAATCGGATGGGTGAAACGTAGCGCGGTCTCAAGCACGTGCAATAAGACGTAGCGAATTTGCGCTTTACGCTCTTCGGTCACCGAGTCATCATTGAGACTGGCTTTGGCAAGCTCAACATACCAATCGCAATATTCGTTCCAAATAAACTCATAAATATCGTGGCTGACCATATCAAGGCGATACTGGGCAAAATGCTGATGAATACTGCTAATGGTCGAGTTCAGGCGACTGATAATCCATTTTTCAGGTAATTCCCACACCTCTGGATTGACACTTTGGTCAATCGCTAGCGCATTGCCTTTCCCTTCATCCGAGCTGTCGACACAGTTCATCAAGACAAAACGGCTGGCATTCCAGATTTTATTACAGAAGTTACGGTAGCCCTCAACACGCTTGAGATCAAAGTTGACATCGCGTCCGGTACTGGCTAAGGACGTGAAGGTAAAGCGTAGCGCGTCAGTACCATAAGCGGCAATGCCATCTGGAAACTCTTTGCGGGTTTGCTTCTCAATTTTGGCAGCGTCTTTGGGGTTCATCATATTACTGGTGCGTTTTTCGACCAACGCTTCAAGCTCGATACCGTCGATGATATCGATAGGGTCTAAAACGTTACCCTTTGATTTGGACATTTTTTGACCTTGCCCATCACGTACCAAGCCATGTACATAGACGGTTTTGAACGGTACTTGCGGCGTGCCGTCTTCGTTTTTTACGAAGTGCATGGTCATCATAATCATGCGCGCCACCCAAAAGAAAATGATGTCAAAGCCCGTCACCAACACACTGGTCGGATGGAAAGTCTCTAGCACTTTTTTATCCGCTGACGCATCAGCCCAGCCCAAGGTGCTAAACGTCCACAGACCCGAGCTGAACCATGTATCGAGTACGTCATCATCTTGGCGCAGTGTCACCTCAGCGCTGAGATTATATTTAGTGCGCACTTCTGCCTCATCACGCGCCACATAAATCTCACCGGTCGCATCATCATACCACGCAGGGATACGATGTCCCCACCACAGCTGACGGCTGATACACCAATCCTGCAAATCGGTCATCCATGCCATATACATGTTTTTATATTGGGCAGGGACAAACTCAATACGACCATCTTCTACTGCAGCGATAGCCGGTTTAGCCAGTTTTTCTACCGCCACATACCACTGGTCAGTCAGCCACGGCTCGACGATGACGCCACTACGGTCACCGCGAGGCGCTTTAAGGGCATAGTCTTCCACGGCTTCTAGCCAGCCTTGCTCTTTTGCTTGCTCAACCATGAGTTTACGGGCGGCAAAACGCTCAAGTCCTGCATATTCACTAGGCGTGGTTTCTGTATTAGGCTCACGCGTTTGCAAATCAGGATAAATCTGCATCTCAGATAAAACATGGGCGTGACCATCAAAGATATTAATCAAGGGTAAGTTATGACGCCGACCGAGTTCATAGTCATTAAAGTCATGCGCTGGAGTGATTTTGACACAGCCCGTACCAAACTCAATATCGACATAATCGTCGCTGACGATAGGTACGATACGATGAGTAATCGGTAAGGTAATGGTTTTACCAATAAGATGCGCATAACGCTCATCCTTTGGATTGACAGCGACTGCGGTATCACCGAGCAAGGTTTCTGGGCGCGTGGTGGCTACGACCAGATAGTCTTTACCATCTTGGGTGCGCAAGTCTTTATCCGTGAATGCATAGCGAAAATGCCACAGATTGCCTTTTTCGTCATGATTTTCAACTTCTAAGTCAGATAATGCCGTTTGGAACTTGGGGTCCCAGTTGACCAAACGTTTACCGCGATAAATCAACCCATCATCAAACAGACGCACAAACACTTCTTTGACCGCATTGGACAACCCATCATCCATCGTAAAGCGCTCACGCGACCAATCGACCGAGCTGCCCAAACGGCGAATTTGCGAGGTGATATTGTCGCCGGACTCTTCTTTCCACTCCCAGACTTTATCAATAAAATCGGCGCGGCTCATATCACGGCGCTTGATACCTTGCGCCTCCAAACGGCGCTCAACCACCATTTGGGTGGCGATACCGGCATGGTCAGTGCCCGGTTGCCACAGCGTATTGTCACCATCCATACGGTGATAACGGGTCAGCGCATCCATAATCGCATTGTTAAAGCCGTGCCCCATATGCAAAGAGCCGGTGACGTTTGGCGGTGGCAGGGCGATAGAAAACGACTCATCTTTATCAAAAGTCGGCTGAAAATAACCGCTTTCCTCCCAACCTTGATACATACCCGCTTCAACTTGTGCAGGGTTGTAGGCGTTCTCAAGTTGGTTTAGCGCCGCTTGGATGGACTGGGTTAAGTTGGCATTGGCGTTGATATTGGTATTAGGGCTAGAATGACTCATAATAAAATTATCTTTTGTTAATAAGGATTGGGATTAAAAATGAATATAAAAAGTAGGCAAAATAATGAATAGGGTAATTTTAACGCAGATAGCATTATTTTGTTAGCCGCTAAGCTCATTTAAGACGGCTGAGTTTTAACCGTACAGCATTTCAGCTAAAACTGAGTATTATTGAACCCACAGAGCGATTAGGTCAGTGTTATTAAACGATATATGCCACTGTTTACAGTGGCGGATATTGACGCTAATGCCGAGCACGTTTTAGGCTTTGAGTGCTGGGTTATCTTTGGCAGTGCACTGTTGGTAGCTATTGGTAGCTATTGGTAGCTGTTGCTAGGCGGGATGATGCGGATGGCAGCGTGGTGTTTGTGGCGATACTCAAAAAGCCTAGCTTTTTATTTTATTTGATAGTGCTAAAACAGTACTAAAATAAAATCGATGAGAGGGCGCGGATGAATAGTCGCCAACGGCAGTGTCATGAATGGCTATCTATTTATTTATAGTCGAGTCACTCATGACACTGATATAGCACTATCGGCACGGACCTCAAGGCTGATAACCGCGGTGCCGTAAGCAATCGCCTCGACCATACTGCCAAGCTGATTGATATTACTGACCTCAAAGCGCAAGCCATAGATATGAGTATAGCCTTTTGCCTGTGCTGCAGTACGCATACGCACCACAGCTTCGCGGCGCGCCCGCTCCAGTAACGTCTCATAAACGGTGAGGTTTTTGCCAAAGAGACTCAAAACACGGGCGATAACCATTTTGAAATAATCTTGGGCAATAACCACGCTACCGAGCACCAGCTCACCCTCGCTATGGGGTGCAATCTGCGGACGATAAAAGCGTTCAGTTGAGACAATAATATATCTAAGCTCTTTTTCGGCAACCGCCAACCGCGCCAAATGCTGACGCTCATGACGCGCGCCAAAAAACCAACCCACGATAAACAATACCAGCAGCGGTGCATAATTGAGCAGCATCTGCGTAAAAGAGTGATTCATGACACCTCTATTATCCTAAAAATACGCTCACAAAACCTGAATCATAAAGAAGCCAGTGCACTAACAGCAGCGCTTCAGCCAAAAGGATTGAAGCGTGGCAAATCATCAACGGGCGTTTGGGTAGGATGTGGTGCGGCAGGCTGATAATCCCCTGCAGGCGGAGGCTGATAAGAGCGCGACGACTCAGGTATGGCTTTTACCGCTGTGCCATAAACGAACAGCTCGGAGGCACCTTGAGCGATACTGGAGGTCGAAAACCGCAAACCCACCACCGCATCCGCTCCAAGCTCATTAGCCTTGAGCACCATGCGCTCTATCGCCTCTTGGCGCGACTCCTCTAGCAATTCGGTATAAGCGGTCAGCTCACCACCGACGATGTTTTTTAGACCGGCAAATAAGTCTTTGCCCACGTGCTTTGAGCGCACTGTGCTGCCATAGACCACATCTAAGCGCTCAGTGATGTGATAGCCCGGTAGGTGCTCAAGGTTTGAGAGTTGCACAGTCATGGTTCTGCCTTTTATGCTCAATGCTATTCATTGGTATGAAATAATAAAAACAGCTCAGTCAAATTACCTTCGATACTATTGACCATTTGCGCCATTTTTTCCTCATCATGACGCATTTGTGCCAGCTCAGGGTCTTCATCGTCGATACCACTGAGTACAATCATCGGCAAGGTCAATACTGCCACGTCCTCGTTAGTGTCTTCATCCTCGAACCAGTCGCTCGCCTCATCACCATACATGGCATCTACAAAACCAATCGACCATGCCACGATGTCAGATTCATCCGAGAAATCAACGGCTTTGTCTTCATTATCCGCATCTTCACCGAAGGGTAATTCGATAGGGGTCTCGTTTTTGAGCTCATCCATGATAGCGGTGCGCCAGCGCTGAATACCATCAATGACGTTTTCTGGAATATCTTTGGAGTGCCCCTCAAACATCGCATCCAGCCAATTTGGCAGTGGACGCCCGACGACAGTCGCCGTCAAAAAACCATGCGTGGCAACGCTATCGAGAACGAAAGGGCTTTCTTGATTATCCAAATAATCGAGTAATTCGTCAAAACTTAATGGGCTACTCATAGGGCAATTATCCTTAGGTCAAACCTGCGTGAAACGCAATCGGCTAGGGTGGTGATTTCATAAAAATGGTCAATAAAAATAGTACCTGCTACATGATGCTCACGCTAAAAGACGCACAGCGTTATAAATCGTCATCATCCCAGTCGCCATCTTCATCAAAATTATCCAAATCGTCAAGCTCGTCTTTGAGCTCTCGCTCCAAGCGCTTTTCTGCCAGCAAATTATCAATAAGACGGCGTTTCTCAAGGCTACTCATACGATTACGGGCGCTGGTTTCTGCCTCCTCTAGCAGCTTAGCATCATCATCATCTATAAAATCATCATCGAAATCATCATCAATGTCAGCATCACTCATAAAGAGCTCCTATTATTATGGCAAAAAGAGTTGGCAACAGGGAAAATACACTTGGGTATATATGCCTTATAAAGTCTCTGTCAGACGTTGTCAATCACTTTTAAGAGTATAGCAATTTTAAGGCTTATTATAGGGATAATCGTCAGGTGCATTTATTGGTTTTCCCCACCGCTGAGCAGCACCGCATTTCGAACGTCAGCGAGGCGCTGAATCATAGCATCATTACCGCCATCAAACACAGCGCATTCACGCTCATAGACGCTGGTGGGACGCTTAAGGCTATACACTTGTATGTGATTGCCTATTTGTTTGAGACCCAATTTGGGTAATAACATCAGCAGCTGCTCTTGCCTGCCAACGCTTTGTAGCAGCTGGGTCATCGGCTCTTCGGTGGCGCTATCGCTCACGCCTGCTTTGACCAATAAGGCAAAACGTCCCAGCTCAACATGCTTATCATGAATGATTTTATTGAGCATTAAATACAGCTTCGCGAGCATAACGCCTGCTAGCGCCACTTTGGCATGGCTATTATCCGCCTTTAGGGTCACACCAGCGCCACTCACATCAAAATACGGTTGGTTTACCATCGTTATACCGACTAATAACGGCTGCTTCAAGAGCTCAATGACTGCTTGGTTCAGTAATTGGGTACATAACGCCAGATAAGGCGTCAGGGTTTCAGGCGACATCCGCTCCAGCATATGATGCTCATCGTGGAATTTAATCTGTACGCTGACGCTATCAAAAGCACGCGCTGATGATAGTTTTGCATGGCTATTGATACCCGCTGTCTCCCCATCATGGGTGGTTTTATCTGAGGTTTTAACCAAATTAACCCCGCTATGAGGGCGCGGCTGAGTGCTTGGTGGTGCCTCTGCATCAGCGCTGTTTTGTTGCGACTTTAAATAGGCGTTCACTTCATCATGAATGCCTGCGGTATTAGGGCTGCTAGTGGCATTAGGCGCGATAGGCGGATGGTCCCTATGCTGATTCATGGTATCAAAATCTGGCGGCTGGCGGCTGTGCTGTAGCATCGCGCTTTGGGCATAGTAATCACGATGAGAGTCATGAATACTGCGCTTTAGGGTTTCAATTTGCTCTTTAGTAGGACGCGCAATATGAATATACGTCACCCATAATAAAATATGTAGCAGCAAAGAGCCTAAGACAAAGACCCACTGCATAGCGATAATCTCGCCCTTACTGACGTCTTTTAGGGTCAAGGAGATACTGCCCAATACCGAATCGCCTTTGGTCGCAAGCTGAGTGATGGTCACGCCCTCTTGCAGCGGCGCATTACCCATAGGGACGAGAATCTCATCCTTACTGTCTTTGATTAATAACCGCGCCACATCTTGCTCGCTGGTATAGCGGTTGGCAATGACACTCAGGCTCACCCGATCCTTGTTTTCGAGTGCTAGCCTTGCCTCGTCGATGAGCTGAGCGACCATTTGCTCACCTTTTTGCGAGCGGATTTTGGTCAGCTGTTGGTCAGTACTAATCACTAGCAATAAGGTTTGCAGACAAAAACTGACCAGAATAATAATGGCAAACAACCCTTGCCGCGGCGCTAAATACATCATGGTATATAAACTTTTTAAAAAGAGAAGTTAAAAAATGAGACGATGACTCATTTTCTGAAAGGTGCTGCTGCTAGAAGTGGTCATGATAGCGCTTTTGGCATCAAAATTTTCATCTTAATCCGCAACAAAGCGCTAAAATGAGTAACTTTTAATGTAGCGCGCGTATTTATTCAGGCAGCCGAACGGATATTATCAGTATCCTGTTGCTAAAAAATACTTCCTGTGTACTCTATAGGCGACACCACGTAAAACTGTTATTATTCCCAATCTTATCTAAGCATACAAGGGACAATTAAGCCATGCAAAAAAATACGCCTTACTCGTTACCAAAAGACAGCAAAGCATGGCAACAAGCCGTTGATTCTGTAGCCTCGCTGTTGCCTGATGATACCGACCTGCACGATTTTGATGCATTGCAATCTTTGCCGGTATTTGCCCTAATTGTGGTATTGCCCGCCCACGTACCCGCACTAGATATCCATGACTATGTGCAGTCGTGGGTCGATAAGCAGCCGAACTGGCATCTGGTGACGGTCGCTGAGGACAAAGAAGCCCATTTTGTAGATATTAGTATCACTACCCCAGAGGGTGACGGCGCGGCAAAACAGCCGTTTATCCCCGCGCAAGTGTTTCGTTATTTACTGGTGCCTGTGACCGATACCTTAATGCATCCTGCCAAAAAAACCGCAGCGGCGCATATTATCGATGACCAGCTGACCTCAAGCTTGCGCCAAGATTTGGCAGAGAGCTATTTGGCAACCCGTAATGCCGAACAAGGCGCTGCAGCAAATACTAACGCGCTAACGATGGACAGCTCAAATTTAGTCGATTGTCATATTTTGTCTATCGGACATATGCTGCGCACTCATAAGCTGGCCTGTTTTGATATGGATTCGACGCTCATTGAGCAAGAAGTCATTGTAGAGCTGGCAAAAACAGCAGGCGTTGGCGAGCAAGTAGCAGCGATTACGGAATCGGCGATGCGTGGCGAGATTGATTTTGATGAGTCTTTTGCGCAGCGCGTGGCGTTATTAAAAGGCGTCTCTACCACTGTATTGGATGAGATATGCGCGCGCTTGACGTTATCCACCGGCGCACGTACGACTATTAGCGCGCTCAAAACATTGGGCTATCATACGGTGTTAGTGTCTGGCGGCTTTACTTATTTTGCTCGATATATCGCCGAGCAATTGGGCATCGATGAGGTGCATGCCAATCATTTGGATGTGGATGAAGGCGAGGTCACTGGGCATGTTCAGCTGCCTATCGTCAATGGTACCAAAAAGGCGGCTATCGTTGCCCATACCGCTGAGCGCTTAGGGCTACAGATGTCAGAGGTTATCTGTGTGGGTGACGGTGCAAACGATTTGCCGATGATGGCAATTGCGGATTTGGGCATTGCCTATCACGCCAAGCCTATTGTACAAGCGCGCGCAGATGCGGCGGTCAATGTCACAGGGCTTGAGGGCGTGCTGTATGCTTTAGGATATCCTGCACTGGTACCTGCACCTTAATAGCGCCGATTTTTATCCATAGTAAGTCCTAACGCCTACGGCTTAGGACTTAACCCCTCTCCTACTTTTAAAACTTTTAGCAAGGAATGTCCATGACGGCATCACCCAAACCGCAATCAGATCGCCCGTCATCACCCCTGCATGTGCCTAATACGCCAAATAGCACGCCAAACAATAGCAGCCACCCCAAGCAGCTATTTGGGGTTTATATTAAAGGCATGGCGATGGGTGCCGCTGATATCGTACCAGGAGTATCGGGCGGTACTATTGCCCTCATTGCAGGTATCTATGAGCGCCTGATTAATGCGCTCGGTAGCATCGGTCCTAGTTTGTGGCGCACTTTTCGTCAAGAGGGCGGTATCAAAGGTTTGCTTGCGGTCTGGCGGCAAATGGATGCGACTTTTTTACTGGTATTATTACTAGGGATTGCCACAAGTATCGTGACTTTATCCGGTATGATTAAGTATTTATTGGATTATCAGCCATTACTTATTTGGTCATTTTTCTTTGGCTTAGTCGTGGCAACGGTGGTGATATTACTGCGTGAGATTACACGTTGGAATCTGCCGCGTGCTGGTTTATTTATGGGCGGCTTGATAGCGGCGGTCGTGATTAGCAGTTTGCCAGTAATGACTACGACGCCAAGCTTGCCGTATCTGTTTTTTGCAGGCGCAATTGCTATTTGTGCGATGATATTACCCGGTATTTCAGGGTCATTTATTTTATTATTATTAGGCGTTTATAATACGGTTTTAGAAGCAGTACACTCTCTTAATCTGACGATTATTATTACCTTAATGGCAGGTATGCTGAGTGGTTTGTTATTATTTACCCGTATGCTCAAATGGCTATTATCGCGTTATTATCAAGCGACTTTAGCGCTGCTGACTGGTTTTATCGCCGGCTCATTAGTCAAGGTCTGGCCGTGGAAGGTGGATGCGTTGGGCACGATGGCAGGTGAGGCAATTCATAATGTGGCACCCATGCACTACCCGACTGGCGCGCATTGGCTGATGACGATTGGACTCATGCTGTTAGGGGCGTTTTTAGTATCGCTACTATCGTGGTGGGGACATCAAAGCAGGCCAACGTAAAGCCGACTTAAATATTCACCTATTGTTACAGAACGCTTAAGGCTCTCTACGCAACTACTAATGAGTTTGTAATGATAAAAGGTTATAATGCGGGGATATAATGACGACAATATTTGCGATATATTTTCTATACATTTCTATAAAGTAACCTGCATTTTACGCTCGATTTACTTTATGATACCTTTTATTTATTACCCCTTTTAGGAGTTTAATTATGTTCACCGTTCCTGTTCTCAATGTAAAATCTGATCCCTTAGACGTGTTATTGAGCGTTATTGGCTACCGTCTGTCTATGTTGGCAGATAGCGATAATACAGCGTTCACCGACTTGCTGACGGATCGCAAGGTGACGATTGAGTTTGTCAGTGTGGAGACTGATATCGCACGCTATTTTAGCTTCGATAACGGTCAGTTTACTCAGCATAGTGGACACGCTAATGAGCCTAATTTGAGTATCAAGTTTAAGGACTCTATGACGGGAGTTAAGCTACTCACTAAGGGTAATTTACCCGCATTTATGACCGCGGTTCAAGAAGGCAATTTGAGTATTGATGGTGATTATAGCTTGATGATGTGGTTCAATAAGCTTGGCAAACATATCGTGCCCGCTATTCCTGAGGAGCTTGAGCCGTATATACAACGCGCTAAGCCCTATGCTTATAAAGCGCAGCAATTCACGGAACACTGGATTGGTGTCGCTAAGCACAAGCTGGGCAAATAAAGAAAATTTAGGCGTGCTGTATCAGCAGCCTTGATAAATATCTCTACAACTACTTATTAGCATTAATTATTAGCACTAAAATCTCGTTAAAACACGGTCATAAAAGTTGCGCTATACTATCAATAGCGCAATTTTTTTATCTTAAATTTAGTATTTTTAAGCGCTGATTGTTACTTATTATTTACTAGTTACATTTCATTTAAAAGGAAGTTACTCATGGCAGGATTGCTGACGATTTTAGAACCAGATAGCCCGATGGCTAATCGTATTACTGATGATAATGAGCATCAGAATAAGAGTACAAATACTGCTACAGCCAATAAACCACCTCAGTACAGCCGCGACCAGATTGCGCAGCTGTTTGACTTGCCGTTAATGGACTTATTGCTGCAAGCGCAAACCGTGCATCGTCAGCATTTTAAGGCTAACGAAGTACAAATCAGCACCTTATTATCTATTAAGACGGGCAATTGTCCCGAAGATTGTGGGTATTGCTCACAATCGGGGCATCACCGTGATAAAACCAAACTGCAAGCCGAAAAGCGCTTAGCCGTTGATACAGTCATCAATGCCGCCAAACGGGCAAAACAGGCAGGCTCATCACGCTTTTGTATGGGCGCGGCATGGAAACATCCTAGCGCCAAAGATATGCCCTATGTGGTCGAGCTGATAAAAGAGGTCAAAGCCTTGGGGCTTGAGACGTGTATGACTTTGGGTATGCTCGATAGCCATCAAGCGAGCCAATTAGCGGATGCAGGCTTGGATTATTATAATCATAATTTGGATACCTCAAGACGCTATTATGAGCAAGTGGTCAGCACTCGCAGCTATGATGAGCGCCTAGATACGCTCGCCCATGTGCGCGATTCTGGCATCAATGTCTGTAGTGGTAATATCGTCGGGATGGGCGAGAGCCGTGATGATCGTATCGACTGGGTACATGAGCTGCTCAAAATGCCTAAAGCGCCGGAATCTATCCCCGTTAATTTATTGGTGCCGATTGCCGGTACGCCGCTTGGCGATAAGGTCATCGCTGAGGGTGAGCTGTCCGTGCTCGAATGGATTCGCACGATTGCGGTCACCCGTATCTGCTGCCCAACAAGCTATGTGCGCTTGTCTGCGGGGCGTGAGAGCTTGTCAGATGCCGAACAAGCACTGGCTTTTATGGCGGGTGCAAACTCGTTTTTTTATGGTGATAAACTACTGACTACGGGTAATGCCAGTCAATCCAATGACGACAGACTGATGCGTGAGCTGGGATTAAGTGCTCAATTTGCCGCACCTAAAGCGCCTAAATTACTTGCTGTTATTGATGCGATGAGTGGTCAGCAGTTACAAGTACAACTCGCCGCTGACTAGACAAAATAGCGGCTAAAATGTTAGCTAAAATAATAACGCCGATGGACGCTCTCGCCATGAGACGCTATTATCAAACCATAAATCCAGTAATATCCAAATCTCTATTAAAACTCAGCATTCACCTAGCAAAAACAGCGACTACGAGACGACACTATGGCAGATTATTTTAACTGGATTAAAGCGGCGCATATCATGGCGATGGTGACTTGGTTTGCGGCGATATTTTATTTACCGAGGCTCTTTGTGTATCATGCGATGAGCGAGGATAGCGTCAGCCATGAGCGCTTTATCATTATGCAGCGCAAGCTATATCGCGGCATTATGACCCCATCCATGATAGCCACGTGGGCGCTTGGTTTGTGGATGGTTTATTTGGGTTGGGATGTCTATAAAACGCAGGGCTGGCTCCACCTAAAAATCGTACTGGTGATTTTATTATCAGGCTATCACGGCGCCTGTGGCTTTTATCGCAAAAAGCTTATCGATAATGCCCAGTATAAAAGCCATGTTTTTTGGCGCTGGTTTAATGAAGTACCGGTCTTTGCCTTGATATTTATCGTGATATTGGTGGTGGTCAAACCTTTTTAAAAAAGCTGAGCCTCCCTTATTATTTTTAAATAAAAAGCGTCCGTTATTCATCATGAGTAACGGACGCTTTTTAATGGCAGATAAGCGGTTGTTTATTTAAACCACTGGGCGCATGACCTGATAGACGTTACTTAAGTCATAGACCTTATAGCGCGCCGGCTCTTGGCGACTCTCCCCTGCATAGCTAAGTATCAGGGCTTGCTTGGCTGCCTCATCGACCCAACCGACAAATAAGCCACTATGCTCGATGCCGTTATAGCCATGATTGATATAATACAGCCAATCTCCTGCCTGAATTTCCTGACTATTGGCATAAGGTCCTTGGGCATAAGTGCCTTTATGAATCGTATCGCGCGTGACGCCAGCGCGCTTAAAGACCACATTCAGATAATCCCAGCAGCCGCCTTTGATGATAGTGCGCTCATTGAGTGCCATCGTACGCGCCATACTAATCACCTCACTTGCCGCGCGGCTACTTTGGGTCTCAGCCATGCTCAATAACGGTAAGTATTCACTATCGACATTATCATAATTTGCATTCAAAAACGCAGGCAATACCGCAGGCGCTTGACGCCTCACCTCTGGATAGTGATAGGGCGTATTTACCGTCAATGTTTGCGGTTGTTGCTGGAGGATATTTGCCGCCATTTGTAGCCCATCACTATTAGCGCTGCTATTGCTATAGACCCTAGTGGTGTTAGCAGAGTTATTAGGCGTTACCCGTTGAATACTCGAGCGCGTAGTTATTTTGGCGCTAGGCACGCTAAGCTCAGGCTGAGCTGACTTTTGGGCAATCATCGCGCTCATACTATCTGCCTGTACATGAGCACTACTGGCAAGCAACAGCGCTAAAGCAGCTGCCGTTTTGGTAAAGGATAGCGGTTTGGCTTGATGAGAATGGGATAGGCGCGCGCGTAAATGATGGGTAAGAGACAAGGGCGACAGGGACATGGTTAAATCCTTCAAATACAGTATAGCGACAGTAAAAACTAGCAGTGACGGCGTACATCACTGCTAGTTATAAACCATTTAACTAGGATAACGCAAGTCCTATCCGTGCTTTTTTGCAGATAACTGGTATATAAAAACAGATATAAGGTCAAAAACACCTGACGAATGCCAATAGCCATAATAAAAAACCCTGAGTCAAGGCATCAATCGCTTTGCATTTTTATATTCACATGACGTTTGGTAAGCGCCTGCCCTTGCAATATCGCTTGGGTCGCCTTAGCTTCTTGCGGCGTATCAAAACCACTGATGTGATATTTACGCATACTATTGGCATCAACGATGTGTAATTGCTCACCAGTGAGAGTGACGGTATCATCCTCTAACAGCTTAATATGCTCACGTTTGCCTTGGTTATCATGTACCAGCTCGCCCGCTCGTACCCATAGCGTGCCGTTGCTAATCACGCCACTCAAGGCTTTTTTACGCTGTTGACGCTTTAGATTAAAGATAAAACTACCTATAATTAATAACGCCAGCGCGCCAATCGATAGGCGCTCAGGCAATATACTCATTGCCATAGCGACCAATATCGCCCCGATAAATAACGCCGCCCCAAACCAAAACAGCCCACCGTCACCCGCTGTAGGCTGTCCTTGTAAGGTAATTTTGGCACCGTCATCAGTCAGCTTAAGCATAGATTACTACCTATTTATTGACTTGTCATTGAGGCATCAGCCATTTGCAAAAATGCGCTTTATAGACGCTCTAAAAGCTACCAACCCAAAGCGGTTTGTTGCATGGTAATGAGTTCAGCAATACCTTTTTCAGCCAGTGCCAACATAGCATCTGCTTGGGCACGGGTAAAAGGTTTTTCTTCAGCGGTGCCTTGCAGCTCAATGAATTCGCCCTTTTGGGTCATCACCACGTTTAAATCGGTGTCACAGCTGGCATCTTCTTCATAATTCAAATCAAGATAGGCCTCGCCATCTTTCATACCAACCGACACCGCAGCGACCAAACCAATCAGTGGATCAGCTTTGAGCTTCTTAGTTTTTTGCAAGCACTCTAACGCATCAATTAAGGCAATCGCGGCACCAGTGACACTAGCGGTACGCGTGCCGCCATCAGCTTGCAAGACATCACAATCGAGATAAATGGTGTTCTCGCCCAATTTGCTCAAATCAATCATCGCCCGCAAACTACGCCCGATTAAACGCTGAATCTCCTGCGTGCGTCCAGACTGCTTACCGCGAGCCGCTTCGCGTTGGTTACGAGTATTGGTGGCGCGTGGCAGCATGCCGTATTCAGCGGTAATCCAGCCTTTGCCCTTGCCTTTGAGCCAGCGCGGTACGCCCGACTCTACACTTGCCGTACATAATACTTTGGTATCGCCAAAACTGACCAATACAGAGCCTTCAGCATGCTTGGTATAGTGGCGCTCAAAGCTAATTGAGCGAAGTTGGTCAAGTTCACGGTTATCAGTACGCATAAATAGTCCTAGTACAGCATTATTAACAATTAAATAAGGGGCATATCCTAACGTGACAGCCACCCAATAGCAAGATAAGCACTGGCTATTGAATAGCTTTTTGGATAGTTTTTTAAATAGCTTTTTAAATAAAAACGTTCATGGAAATATGGACATTCAGGCTTAAGCGCTATATCACGCTTAATCCAAACCTTCCATTTTGCGCAGCTCTTTACGCAAGATTTTGCCCACGTTAGATTTGGGTAGTTCATCGACAAACTGAATATGACGCGGACGCTTATAACCCGTTAGATTTTTCTTACCAAAATCGAGCAATTCTTTTTCGGTCACGCTCCCTTTTTTGACCACAAATAATTTAGGGTCTTCACCACGCTCATCACTTGGAATACCAATCGCGCCGCACTCTTTAACCGCAGGATGCTCGCTCATTACTTCCTCAATCTCATTCGGATAAACGTTAAATCCTGAGACAATAATCATATCTTTTTTGCGGTCAACGATTTTGATAAAGCCTTTGTCATCCATGATACCGATGTCACCGGTTTTTAGATAACCATGGGCAGTAAAGGTGTCAATGGTTTCTTCGGGACGATTTTGGTAGCCAATCATCACCTGTGGACCTTTAACACAAATCTCACCGCGCTCGCCGATAGCCACTTCATTGTCATCATCATCAATTATAATAATGTCGGTGCTAGACGCTGGAATACCGATTTTACCCGTAAATTCGGCAATGGTTATCGGATTAAACGCCACCACGGGCGAGGTTTCAGACAAGCCATAGCCCTCTACAATAGGTAGGCCGGTGATTTTGTGCCACTCTTTTGCGACACTCGGTAATACTGACATACCGCCGCCAATAGAGGCTTTGAGATTAGAGAAATCCAAAGCCGCAAAGCTCTCTTTGTGTACTAAACCATTAAACAAAGTATTGACCGCAGGGATAAACGACGGCTTATATTTATCCATTTCTTTAATCAAACCGTCCAAATCACGCGGATTAGGAATCAATAATCCGGCAAAACCTTGATACATGCCATACATGCCGCATACCATAAAGGAGAACACATGATACAACGGCAGCGCGGTCAAAATGATATCGTCACTGTTGATATCGTCTTCAAAAGCGCCATCAATGACGGCTCTAATCTGTAGCATGTTGGCAACCATATTACCGTGCGACAGCATCGCGCCCTTAGCGACACCAGTCGTACCACCGGTATATTGCAGTAAGGCGACATCACTCAAATTCAAATCAGGACGCGTATATTTACTCGCAGAGACCGAGTTTAGCGCCTCCTTAAAGCTGGTACTGTCAGGCAAATGATAAGAGGGAATCATTTTTTTGAGATAGCGTGCCGCAAGGTTGATGACTGCACCTTTGATAACTCCCAACATATCACCGATTTTACAGATAACGACGTGCTTTACTTGTCCTTTATTTTCAGCTTCTTGATAGGTTTTGGCAAAGTTCTCCACAATGAATAAAGCTTTCACTTCACTATCATGCAGCTGATGCGATAGCTCACGACTGGTATAGAGTGGATTGACGTTGACCAATACCATGCCTGCACGAATGATACCGAGCGCAACAATTGGATACTGCAAAAGATTGGGCATCATGACCGCGACTTTATCACCTTTGATGAGTCCTAAAGATTGCAAATAACTGGCAATTTGCCGACTGTATAAGTCCAATTGCTTAAAGGTAATGGACGCGCCCATACAGATATACGCCGGTTTTTGCCCATACAAGCGAAAGTTACGCTCAAATATTTCAAGCAGCGAGGTATTGTCATCAGGCATATCAATAGCCGCAGCAATACCATAACGCTCATAAGTATCCAACCAAGGTCTATCGCTTGGAATGTTAGGCATCGTTGGAAAAGCACGGCTGTCAGCGGCGGCGTTTTGGTCAGTGCTGAGTTTATTGTTGTGGGTAGTGTCTGTCATAACGGGTCCTAAATAGTACAATGAGAGGTATAGAATAATCTAGTGAGCGGGTAAATACAGGCTTAGCTACTGATTATTTATGAACCCAAAGTCACTCTAGCTAAAGAGTCGTGTTATAGTTGATGAGATGACGCTCAATAATATTAAGGTCAAAAACAGCCTCTTTACAGTCAATAAATATGTTTTTAGGGTCATAGCCTTAGGGTAACTATAGCACTTTTGCCAAAAGACCTCTATATTTAACCCGTCGGTTTGCAGGTTAGCGATGCATTAGCCACTCATAATTGCCTGATGATTGCCTTATAAAATCCCACAAAAAAAGATAAGAGCGTCTGTAGACCCTCTTATCTTATTCATAAAAACCACGCTTGATGCGACTGGCTTAAGCGCGTTTTGCCTCTTCAAGCTTACGCAAGTCTTTGTGCAAAATCTTACCGACGTTTGATTTGGGTAGCTCATCGATAAACTCAACATAGCGCAGACGCTTATAACCTGTCAGCTTCTCTTTTGAGTACGCCAGTACATCCGCTTCAGTGAGACTGGCATCTTGACGTACCACAAAAATCTTCGGCGTCTCGCCACCTTTACCATCGTCAACCCCGATGACGCCACATTCCAAAATCTTGGGATGGGCGGACATGACCTCTTCCACTTCGTTAGGATAAACGTTAAATCCTGAGACGATAATCATGTTCTTTTTGCGGTCAACGATGGTCACATAACCGGCATCATCCATAACCCCGATATCACCGGTACGGAAAAATCCGTCAGGCGTCATGACCTCGCCGGTAGCATCATCGCGCTTCCAGTAGCCTTTCATCACTTGCGGACCACGCACCCCAATCTCACCACGATCGCCAAGCGCCACTTCATTGCCATCATCATCTAAGATGGCGACTTCTGTCGCGGGCATCGGTACGCCAATCGTGCCGCTAAAAGTGGTGTCATTGACGGGGTTGGCAGTAGCAACGGGCGAGGTTTCTGAGAGTCCATAACCTTGAATGATAATATTGTCTGTGAGTTTGCGCCATTGCTCAGCCGTATCACTCAAGACTGCCATACCGCCGCCCATCGACATGCGCAGCTTACGGTGATCAAGCGTTTTAAATTCTGCATTATTGGCTAAGGCATTAAATAAGGTATTAACGGCAGGGAAAAAAGCCGGCGGATGACTTTTATAGGCTTTTATTAAACTACCAAGGTCACGTGGATTAGGTACTAAGACACAAATACAACCTCGGTACAGACCAAACATCCCACAAATGGTAAAGGAGAAAATATGGTAGAGCGGTAAGGCGGTCATAATAACCGGTTGCTCACCCGTGCGGTCAAACTCATCAAAAGCCGCACCCAAAAAGGTATCGCACTGAATCAAGTTAGCAATCAGGTTTCTGTGGGTCAGCATCGCGCCTTTGGCAACGCCTGTCGTACCACCCGTATATTGCAGCACGGCGATATCATCCAAAGCGATATTGGTGGGGCGTTTGTATTGATTCATCGTCACTTGTTTAAGGGCGCTCTTAAACGTGATACTGCCAGCGATATTATAATCAGGTACCATTTTTTTGACATGGCGCACCACCATATTGACCATAAAGCCTTTTAGTGTGCCCATTAAGTCGCCCATGCCCGTGATGACGACTTTATCGACAACATTACGCCCAATATCTTGATAAGTTTTGGCGAAGTTTTCGACCATGATGAGTACTTTAGCATCAGAATCCGTGAGTTGATGCTCAAGCTCACGACTGGTATATAAAGGATTGACATTGACTAAGGTCAGACCGGCGCGCAGCACGCCGATGACCGTGACAGGCAATTGTAAAATATTGGGCATCATGACGGCGACTTTATCACCTTTGACTAAGCCTAATGATTGCAAATAAGCGGCAACTTGCCGACTGTATAAGTCCACTTCTTTAAAACTGAGGGTGGCATCCATACAAACAAAAGCGGTTTTGTCACCATTTTTAGCAAAGCTTTTCTCAAAAACCTCAATAAACGAGGTATCATCGGCAGGCATATCAATATCGTAAGTCATACCTAGCGCTGCATAAGTTTTGAGCCAAACTTTATCATTACGACGGCTTAAATGACCTTGATTATCCATAATCCTTTTTCTCCTAATAAATGGGGTAATGAGCAGTATGCCCCCTGATGCTGTTTAACATACACACTTTATACAAACTACTCAATATAAAAAATTACGCATTAGGTTTATAAAAGGACTTGACGATGAATATTTTTAATGACATCAAGCTTTTATGCGCTTACTTGGGATATTTTTGCACTATTTTATAGACCAAACGGCTGTTTATTATAAAAAATTGGCTATTTATTTTTTATAATGCTATCGCTATCTTAGCGTGTTATTTTTTCATCCGTCATGTATTGTCGCATAGAATAAGCGATGGCTTTTTTATTGGGCTAAAATCCTTTAGGATAGCCCTATCCTATTTATACCTTTTATTTTTATATTGATAAAAATTGATAAGTGAAACCTATTTTATGTCTGATGTCATTGATACTAGCAACTCCTCGCTCACTCTATCCGACGATATCATGGATACGCGCTCTGTGGCGGAGTTCACTGAGCAAGCCTATCTCAATTATGCGATGTATGTGATTATGGATCGCGCGCTGCCAAATATCGCTGACGGTCTCAAACCAGTACAACGGCGCATTATTTATGCGATGAGTGAGCTTGGGCTAAAGTCGTCAAGCAAACCTAAAAAGTCGGCGCGAACGGTCGGTGATGTGTTGGG
>DAIPIF010000005.1:22863-22969 GCA_036770925.1 Psychrobacter sp. | reverse complement strand
TGTTGCCATAAGGCATCCTTCTCCCGTTTGGTATAAAACAAAAAAATGGGCCAATGCGCCAGCAATCTGACATTAACGACAGATTTCGGAACACCCATTTTTAGGA
>DAIPIF010000005.1:0-22853 GCA_036770925.1 Psychrobacter sp. | reverse complement strand
GTTGTTGCCATAAGGCATCCTTCTCCCGTTTGGTATAAAACAAAAAAATGGGCTCATTTGCAAACCACTTGACGCAAATCAGTGGTTGATGCAATACCCATTTTTAGGACAGTGTATTATAAAGATATGTTGCTGCTATTTCAACCACTTATAGTCATTTTACTTTACAACAAAGATTATATATGCATAAAGCGGCTTTTATTGAGCGCTTTAACATCGATATAGGTTTTGAATAGCTTATAAATGGCGACACCGTGTTATTTTTCAAGTCAAAACTGCTATTTTTAAGCTTATCAAATATACGGTGTCGCCTATTTTTAGGTGAGTATCGCGCGATAAAAACACGATTTAGGGGACTGCAAAACGCGCTTGGTATTAAACACTACTTTTTATTTTTAGGACTTGCTTTATCCTCTACAGCCTTGTCAGTGTTTTTTGGCGCTTTGCTGTCTGTATCATTTTTGGCGGCGGCTATGGTATCTTTAGCCGTTTTTTCAGCCGCGGGCTTATCCGCTTTTGGCGTTGGTTTATCTGTTGCAGGCTCAGTGCTGGCTTTATCAGCGCTTGATGCATCGGTATTTTCGTCGGTACTCTGCTCGCTCTGCTCTTTGGTGCTATCTTCAGCAGCTGACTTAGGCGTATCCTTAGCTTTGCTGGTAGCGTCTTGGTCGATTTTTGCTTCACTGCCGCTGTCGTCAGTAATGGCACGATTGGCAAGTTTAGGCTCTGGGGCAAAAGTCGCTTGGGCCACGCCAATGATTTCGTCAATTAGGTTGCTATTATAACGCATACCGACGATAACGGCAGTGGCAGGTAAAAAGCGGCGTATCCATGATAGGTTGATTTGGTCTAAATCAATGCCGATTTGACTGGCGATATTATCCACTTGTTCGGCATAAAAATTAACGTTTTTATTTTTGAAACCTAAATTTTTCAGCTCATTATGTAAGCCACCGCTTTGGGCATTATCAAGCAAGCCTTTACCAACACCGATACCGGCGAGTAACGCCTGCTTTTCTTGCATTTTACTAAGGTCAGCATTTGCTAATAGCTCATAAGCCATTTTTATGCCCTGTTTGCCTGTCAATGGCTTATCATATACAGCAGCCAGTTGATAAACGGTACGCAAAGACACTAGCAATAGCCATAAGGTATCCGCCAATAAACCGGGCAAGCCTGCAAGACCCGTCAAGCCGCCTAAAGTGGCAAGCGCGCGGTTTTGGTTGGCAATATCTGTCGCTAAGGCATGACGTTGCTCGTGGTCTAAGGTGGCAATATTGGCAAAACGATGCTCATTAGGTAAGTCGAGTTGGCTCCAGTTGGCAGCCAGTTTGGCAACTTGCGAGAATGCGCCGTCAAGGGTCGATTGAAATAAGCTGTTTGGTACGACTTTTTTGGCGTATTTACCATAAGTGGCAAAACGGGTGCCCAAAAGCTGCTGGGTGGCTTTTAGGGTTTGCTCACGGAATAAGTCTTCTTGGTAGTCATCATCGCCTAAGTTGACGGCTTTGTATTGGCGCGGCTGACCCGTTTTGGCATTGGCACTATCGAGCAGTGAGCCCATGCGCTCAAGATTATTTCGGGTAAAATGCCCTACGCTGCTCATGCCTTTAGATAAGGTGCTTCTGGATAATACACTGGGTTTTTTCATGATGACTTCCTTGAGTTAAGCGCTTGAGTTAATCGCTTGAATAAATCATTGTTATTGTTGAGGGTGCAAGCTTGCTGTTATGTTTGCTGTGTTTTACTGAGTGACACTTTGCTTGATACTCTATTAATTTTTGCGGCTATTGTCAGTGCTAACAGTGTTATTAGGCTAACAAAATTTGTATCCAAAGGTATCTGTTATTTTACAACTATTTTGCAGTGTAATCAGGATTTTATAGTGCTAATACGCTATCATAGCGTCAACAAGAGTATGAGTGTACACCCATTAATAGTGGCTTATATTATAGCTAAAGTATTAAAATATGAGCATATAAAACCATCATTTTATATTATACAAGGAATAGCATATGCGCCGAGTGGTTATTACAGGAGCAGGGATTGTCTCTTGCATCGGACATGATTTAGCAAGCGTGACCGCCTCTTTAAAACAAGGGCTATCGGGTATTACTTTTAATGAGTCTTATGCCGAGCGAGGATTTAAGTCGCAAGTGAGCGGCAGTATTGATAAGTCAGCACTTGATACGGCGGCAATTGATCGTAAGCTCAAACGCTTTTTTAGTGATGCCAGTCTGTATGCTTATGTCAGTGCTTTGGATGCGATTAAGCATGCTGGCTTGTCACTTGAGACCATCAATCATAACCCGCGAGTGGCGCTAGTAGCAAGCTCAGGCGGCGCGTCCACTGAAAACATTACTAATGCTGTGGATGCCATGCGCGACAAAGGTCTGCGCGGGGTTGGGGCGATGGCAGTTCCCAAAACCATGGGCAGCTCAGTATCCGCCGCACTAGCGACGGGTCTGAAAATCCAAGGGGTTTCTTATTCCATATCATCAGCTTGCGCCACCTCTACTCACTGCATCGGTCATGCCGCTGAGCTGATTCAATTGGGCAAAGCCGATGTGGTACTCGCTGGTGGCAGTGAGTCGGAGCACTGGACGCAGTCTTGTATGTTTGATGCGATGGGCGCGGTCAGCACCCAATATAATGACACGCCGACCCTAGCATCAAGAGCCTATGATAAAGACCGTGATGGCTTTGTGATTGCCGCCGGCGGTGCTATGGTGGTCGTTGAGAGCTTAGAGCATGCCGAGGCGCGCGGCGCTAACATTTTAGCTGAAGTGGTTGGCTATGGTGCTAGCTCTGATGGTGCTGAAATGGTCGCGCCTAGTGGTGAGGGTGCGGTACGCTGTATGCAGCTGGCGCTTAAAGAGGCGGGACTGGAAACGGTTGATTATATCAATAGCCACGGCACCAGTACCCCACTGGGTGATATCACTGAATTAAAAGCCATTGCAAAGGTATTTGGCGATGACCCGAGCCAAGTCCCTGCCATCAGCTCAACCAAATCTATGACCGGTCACAGCTTAGGCGCAGTTGGGGCGCAAGAGATGATTTATTGTCTATTGATGCTCCAAGAAGGCTTTATCGCCCCGAGTATCAACGTTGAGCAGTTAGATCCTGCCGCTGAAGGCTTCGATATCGTCACGACAATGCGCGAAACCAAGCTTGAAACGGTGATGAGTAATAGCTTCGGTTTTGGCGGTACCAACGCCACCTTAATTATTAAAAAGTTTGAAGCTTAGCAGCTCGGATGCCAAGCTTATTTGTGAGACAATTATTTTATGACAATATCCAACCAAGCGCCACGGGCGCTTGCAGCACGTCAATCTCTCTCCGCGCCAGTTATTAACCATAATAGCTGGCGTTTTGGCGACTTAGCAGCTGCGCAATTATTGCCATTATTGCAGCGCTATCTACTGGCTCAAAATGCCGCTATAAACTGGCAGCTTATTTGGCTTAATAATGACGGCTGTCCTGTCATTGGTCTATTACCCAAAGTCAGCTGGCAAGTGTTTTTTAATACAGCTGGCGCATCCACCGCTAGTTATCAGGTGCTAAAAACCCAGCGCCTTAATACCCTAACCACCCGCACGGATATGAGCTATAGCGAGTGGCAAAATGAGCTGATTGCTTATAGCCAGACTTATGATAATAGTACAGATTTTGCCGCCAAAAATACCGGCTATCATCATGGGCTGATGGGCTTTATTGGTTATGATATTGCCGCGCAGGCATTAAGTCCAAATACTGATATTGCGATTGCCGAGCAGCCTTGTGCGGTGTTAGGACATTATGATATTTATTTGACCCCTGTTGCTGTCAATAATGATGATAATAATCCGCAAAACTTATGGCAACTCACGATTAAAGATACTCATTTTTCTAAAAAAGCAGATAATACCGAACCAGAAATAACACAGCTGATTGACTGTTTAAATAGGCTAGATAAGGAATTATCTAGCCATGATAAAACCAAAATCTCGCTCCAACCTTTGCCGCTAGCCCCTTTATTATTAACTGCCAAATGGCATAAAAAGGATTATCAACGCGCTTTTGTGCAGACCCAAAATTATCTACAGCAAGGCGATTGCTACCAAATTAACCTGACTCAAGTTTGGCAAGCGCAATTTAAATACGTACCAAATCAGCCAACCGTTATGCCATTAATAACCTATCTGCCTGCGCTACATGCCAATACTCAAGCGCCTTTTGCAGGCTATATCAGCACTTATTGGCTAGATAATAAAAAATCAGATGCGCATCTTGCCCATAGTTTTGAATTATTAAGCTGCTCGCCTGAGCTGTTTTTTACTTTTATAACTGATAAGCCAACAGGCGCTCATCATATCCGCACCAAACCCATCAAAGGGACGCAGCCACGCGGACAAAATGCCAAGCAAGATGCCAACCTTAAGCAGCAACTGATTGATAGTGCTAAAGACCGCAGTGAAAACCTGATGATTGTGGATTTACTGCGCAATGACTTAGGCAAATATGCCGAAACGGGCAGTGTTAAAGTACCGCAATTGTTTGAGATTGAGAGCTTTAGCAATGTGCATCATATGGTCAGCACCATTACTGCCAAGCTCAAGCCAGACGCGCATCCATTGGCAGTCTTATTTGGGAGTTTGCCCGCAGGCTCAATCACCGGCACACCCAAAAAACGTGCGGTAGAGATTATCTCTGAACTTGAGCAAACCGCGCGCGGCGCTTATTGTGGTACGCTCGGCTATATGAATTTTGAGGGTAGCGGTCAATGGAATGTACTCATTCGCTCGCTGCAAGCCAATCATCTCGCCAATGGCGATAAACATATCAGCTTGTGGGCAGGCGGCGGTATTACTATCGCATCAAGCTGCGCGGATGAGTATCAAGAATGTTTGGATAAAGTGGGGAATTTATTAGCGGTACTTAAGCAGCCCGCAGGCTCACAAATAGGACTCATCGTTAAATGACCCTAAATAAAAAACCTCTTAATGGGTGCCTGCTGAGTGAACTCACTGACACCGATTAAGAGGTTTTTTTACTGAATTTTTGGACTTAGGGTTTTAATACCTTAAAAATATTTTTATACCTTTGGCGCAATATCACTCACCGCTGCCTCTTCTTTAACAGTTAGCGCTTTTAAAGCCGTAATCAGGCGCTCATGCTGCGCGGCAGTGCCAACAGTGATACGCAAATATTCCTGAATACGCGGGGTATCAAAATGACGCACGATGATGCCCTGCTCACGCAAAGCGCTCGCCACCGCGCGGGCATTGCCATCATGAGGACGAGCAAACACAAAGTTTGCCTGTGAGGGCAGCACGTTATAATCCAGCGCTTGCAGATGGGCTATCAAGGATTCACGCAGCTCAATGACTTGCTGACACCTCTTATCAAAATAGTCGGTATCTAAAACGCTAGCGGTCGCCCCTGCTTGCGCCAACTTGTCTAATGGATAGCTATTAAAGCTGTTTTTCATCCGCGTGAGCGCCTCAATTAACGACACATTCCCAAATGCCATGCCCACTCGCAGACCTGCTAATGAGCGCGACTTTGAAAAAGTTTGGGTGACCAATAGGTTATCAAAGTCATTAATTAAACTGACTGCAGAGACCGCGCTATTATCACTCCCACGCGCAAAATCGATGTACGCCTCATCAATCACAATCACTGCGTTGGGATGCTCGTTTGCCAGTTTGCGAATATCCGCCAATGATAATAGCAAGCCTGTGGGCGCGTTGGGATTGGCAATGATAATACCGCCACAAGGCTGACGATAGGCATCTGGCACGATACTAAAATCCGCTTCGAGTGGAATCTTTACCAATCTGACCCCAAAAGTCTGCGCATACACAGGATAAAAGCTATAGCTGATACTAGGTGCAAGCAGCGGTCTATCTTTCATAAAGAAGCTGGCAAATACCAGTGCCAATACTTCATCAGAGCCATTACCGACAAACACCTGATTGTCCTCTAGCTCATATAGCTGCGCTAGTGCCGCGCGCAAGTCGTCAGACTCAGGGTTGGGATATAGACGCAATTCATCCGCTTGCTGCGCCAAGACGTCCGCAATCGCTGCGGCGACTTTTGGAGACGGTGCAAAGGGGTTTTCATTGGTATTTAGTTTGCACAAGTGCTCATGCTGCGGCTGCTCACCCGGCACATAAGGTGATAAATTACGCGCTTTGGCTGACCAAAGTCTATTGTCAATTTTTATCTCACTCATAAACTATCCTATTGATTCGCCGCCTAAATGATAAAAAACATGGTTGCCAAAACCTGCTACTACAACCTACTACTGATAGCGATAACGAGCAGAACGGGCATGTGCCTCTAAGTCTTCATGCTGCGCTAAGATATCCGCCGTGCGCGCCAAAGGCTTGCTGCCCGCCTCAGAACAATAAATAATCGAGGATTTCTTTTGAAAATCATAAACCCCTAATGGCGATGAAAACCGTGCGGTGCCTGACGTTGGCAGGACATGATTGGGTCCTGCACAATAATCACCAATCGCCTCTGGCGTATGACGTCCCATAAAAATAGCGCCGGCATGACGAATATCACCCAGCAGCTCATCAGGCGCATCAACCGACAACTCTAAATGCTCAGGTGCCACGCGATTAATCAGCGCTATGCCCTCTGCGCGGTCTTTGACCAAAATCAGAGCACCACGGTTTTGCAGTGAATCCCGCGCGATATCGGCTTTGGGCAATTCTGCTAGCGCTTTTTCAATCTCAGTCGCCACTTGCGCCAACTGCTCGCGGCTGGTGGTCACAAAGATTGCCTGCGCGATACGGTCATGCTCAGCTTGTGATAACAAGTCCATCGCGAGCCAATCGGCACGGTCAGCGGTCTCGCCTTCAGCATAAACCAACACCTCGGAGGGTCCGGCAATCATGTCAATGCCCACTTGCCCAAATACCGCACGTTTGGCAGCCGCCACATATTTATTACCAGGTCCTGTGATTTTATCAACCGCAGGAATGGTTTGGGTGCCATAAGCCAAGGCAGCAACCGCTTGCGCGCCGCCAATGGTAAAGACGCGGTCAACCTGTGCCAAATGCGCCGCCGCTAATACTAACGGATTCAGCACGCCTTTAGGGGCAGGAACCACCATGATAATCTCGCCAACACCTGCCACTTTTGCTGGAATCGCATTCATCAATACCGATGAGGGATAAGACGCTAAGCCGCCCGGCACATAAATGCCCACACGGTCTAATGGCGTGACTTTTTGACCCAAGCGGTTGCCAAGCTCATCCTCATATTGCCACGTCTCTTGCACTTGACGCTCATGAAAAGTCTGTACTCGGGTTGCCGCCGAGGTTAAGGCTTGTTTGACCTCGTCATCTAGCGCCGCAAAAGCGGCGGCTAAAGAGGATTTGCTCAGCTCCAATTCCTGAATATCAGTAGCAGGATGCTGATCAAACTGCTGGGTTAATGCCAGCACCACGCTATCACCCTCGGCACGTACTTGGGCGATAATATCATCAACTGTTTGCAATAACTGAGCATCATTAACCGTCTCAAAAGCCAGCAATGTCGCTAATTGCTGCTCAAAATCAGCATCTTGGGTACTTAATTGACGCATAATCTCATCCTATAGTTTAGAGTCTATTTGATTATTCACCAAAACTCAAAAGCTCAATTTAAAGTTAAAGTGTCAAACATAAACATCACAGAACCAGTTTAGCACGCCTTACTAAACGCTAAGGACTAAACGGGTTGCAAAATACACATCGCCACGATTCATTTTAGCAATCAAGTGTTATTGTTTATACTGCTTAGGCGGCTCATATGGCTTATGTTTCTTAAGTCACTTAAATGACTTAAGTGACTTAAATAAAGCAAGCACACTTAAGACGCCGCCGCGATACTCTGTTTGAAACTCTCAAGAATAGGCTCAAGTAAAGCGAATTTACGCTTATAACTGACTTGATTGACAATCAAACGTGAGGACACATCACAGATATGGTCGCGTGGCTCCAGCCCATTGGCAATCAACGTATTACCCGTATCGACCACATCCACAATCAAATCGCCTAAACCCACCAAAGGCGCAAGCTCCATTGAGCCATACAGCTTAATCACATCCACTTGCTGCCCTTGAGAAGCAAAATAGGCGCGTGCCACATTGACATATTTGGTAGCGATACGCAGACGACGCTTGGGTAATGCTGCCCCTTTCACGCCAGCGGTCATCAGCCTACATTGGGCAATTTGCAAATCCAGTAATTCATAAACATGACTTGCGCCATGCTCCAGTAACACATCTTTACCCGCCACGCCAAAATCTGCCGCACCATGCTCGACATAGGTTGGCACATCACTGGCACGCAAAATGAGTACACGCACATCAGGATGGGTGGTTGGAAAGATAAGCTTACGCGAGGCAGCAGGGTCTTCTAATAAATCCACACCCGCCGCTTGTAATAGCGGCATGGTTTCTTCTAAAATGCGACCTTTCGATAAGGCTAATGTTAAGCCGTTAAATTCAGTATCCACTTCATTTAATAAATGATCATCTGCAAGCTTAGTCATAAGTCAGGGGTGTCCGGTTGAATGGTGCTAAAAAAGCACCCTACACTTTAAGGTTATATACTATGTATCAATTTATCAGTCGTTGCTATTGATACGCTCGATAGTCACGCCAAGGCTACGCAGTTTATTTTCAACGTCTTCATAACCGCGGTCAATATGATAAATACGGTCAATCAGGCTCTCGCCTTCAGCGGCAGCAGCAGCCATAACTAATGACATGGACGCCCGCAAATCGGTTGCCATCACCGGTGCGGCGGTCAAACGCTCAACGCCTTTGACAATCGCCATATGACCATCAACTCTAATGGACGCCCCTAAGCGCTTGAGCTCAGGCACATGCATATAGCGATTTTCAAAGATATTTTCGATAATGGTACTGGTGCCATCAGCCAGACAGCAAACCGCCATCAACTGCGCTTGCATATCCGTTGGAAAACCGGGGTGCGGTTGGGTACGAATATCCACCGGCTTTGGACGTCCGCTCATTTGCGCCCGAATCCAATCCTCACCCGTGGTAATTGTTGCGCCCATGGCTTCAAACTTTTCTAATACGGGCGTTAATAATAACGCTGAGGTGTTTTTGGTTAACACATCACCGCGGGTCATCAAAGCGCCTGCCAAATAAGAGCCGGTTTCGATGCGATCAGGCACCACCGAATACTCACAACCATGCAAGCGCTCAACACCTTCAATAACCATCGTTGCCGTACCGATACCGCTAATCTTAGCACCCATGGCGACCAGCATATTTGCCAAATCTACCACTTCAGGCTCAAGCGCACAGTTGCCAAGAGTCGTGGTACCGTTTGCTAATGCCGCTGCCATAATGACGTTTTCAGTGCCGCCAACGGTCACCATATCAAAGGAGAAATGACAGCCAATCAGCTTGCCGCCTGCGGGCGCTTGGGCTTTGACATAGCCGTTTTCTACCGTAATCTTAGCACCCATCGCCTCAAAGGCTTTAAGATGCTGGTCAACAGGACGCGAACCGATAGCGCAGCCACCTGGCAGTGACACTTCCGCTTCCCCAAAACGTGCCAGCAAAGGACCTAACACCAATATCGAGGCGCGCATGGTTTTGACCAAGTCATACGGCGCATAAAAGTTATCAATATTTTTGGTATCACAAGTGACCGTATCGCCCTGCTTTTCAATAGCGATACCCATGCCACCAATCAGCTGAATCAGTGTGCGCACATCTTGCAGTGAGGGCACATTGTGCAATGTCGTTGGAGATTCAGCCAATATCATCGCCGCCAGCAAAGGCAATGCGGCATTTTTGGCACCCGAAATAGTAACTTCTCCTGCAATACGACTGCTACCGGTAATTAAAAACTGATCCATAGACGTGACAACCTAACGTAAAGTGTAATGAGAGTATGATAAAAGTGGGCTTAGAAAATAATAAAATGTCAGAGTATTAAAACTCTAAAGCTAACAACCGCAAGTAAGCTTAGATATTAGCCTTTTGACTGCATATCCCACTCGCTAGGGGTCAGCGCTTGAATATTGAGCGCATGAATATCACCACTGGCAATCTTATCATTGACGAGCGCATAAATGGCTTGTTGGCGCTGAACCGAGCGTTTGCCCTCAAAGCTGGCATCGACCACCCGTACATCAAATTTATTGCCTTGATTGGCCGCTTGAATAAAAGCGGCGGGATAATGCTGCTGCAAAAATGCGATTAAATCGTCAGCGTTCATGCTCATAAAGTGACCTGCTTTTTGGTAAAAATAATAGGAATAGTTCATATCGCTGTTTATAAGAGCAATATTGTCATGGCGATATTATAACAAGAGTTGGCGCATCTTACAGTACTGTCTAAGAGCAAGTCTGCCGCAATGATGATTCAGCCCTATTTTTGCGAGGCAATTAGGGTCTATTAAACATAAAAAATTCTTTATTTTAAATCAGTTCAGCTGTTTTTCTAAATAACCCAATACTTGCGCGCGCACATCATTGAGCCAGCGCAGTGGCGATGCCATCGCGCCGATACTGGTGGCATGACTGGCGCCTTTAATCTCAGCACTTTCAACCGTAGCGCCATAGTCTTTGAGTGCCTGCGTCATTTTAAGGGTATTGGTATCATAAACGACGGTATCGTTTTCGGCGGTTAATAATAAATACGGCGGCTGTACGCCTTTGATGTGTCTATCTGGCATCACCTCATCGGGAGTGGCATCACCTCCAAACGCCGTAGCGCCACCATATTGGCGAAAGTCATAACTATAAGGACCGGCAATCCCAACCACCGCGCTGATAGCATCAGGACTGATCCCATAAGGCGCTAAGAAGTCCTCATTAGATAGCGCAGCCATCATGTTAAAGGCACCCGCAGAATGCCCCACCACAGCAACGCGCTGAGGGTCGGCATAAAAACGCGCGGCATTCTCATAGCTCCATGCAATCGCACGCGCGGTATCCTCGACATAATCAGGGAACACATGCTCAGGCGCTTTACGATAATTAATCACCGCAGTGACGTAACCCGCTTGCGCAAAGCTTTGCCCCACAAAGGCATAATCCTCTTTATTACCACTCTCCCACGAGCCGCCATGCACGAACACTACCATCGGATACTGCGCCTTTGGTACCTGCTGCGCTTGTATGGCTTGCACTAAAGGCTTAGGATAATAGATATCCAAATCCTGTAAGGGCTGGTCGCCATATAAGATGTTTTTGCTAACGCCCACGCCGCCACTGGCGCTGATGGTATTGACCACATCCAGCGCCGATATGGCTTGGGCGTGCTGCGTGGCAACAGCCATAGCGCCTACAGCGATGGCAGCACTGATACCTATACGCGCCAGCTTCAGCGCTTTTGGTGTAGTGGATTTGGCATTATTATTAGTATTGGCATTGTTATTTAACCAAAGTGGCGCTGTGGTCGCTGGGTCTGTCATCATCACTATCCCTTATCAGTCAATATGCCGAAAGTCACTGTCCTATTTTTATCGCTACGATTCATGAGTAGTCAGCGTTTTTATCTGTACTAGCATACTGGCTTTATGATTTTTTGCGGTGCTTTTCGTGTTATGACTGTTTAGGGTTATTGTGACTTTTGCCACGCTACTGATCTCTATACAGCTCGATATAAGGACTGGTTGAGCGCTGCTCACTCGCGGCGAGTTTGACGGTAGGTCTTGGCGCTACGGCTGCGGGCATACCGCTTGCGTTATAAGTGTCTAGTGTGCGCTCAAACATCACGTCCTCATTATTGAGAGGGTTACCCGCCTCATCAATTAAGCTGGTGAGTAATACCAATTCAGTAAGACCCACTGTACTGTTGGCAATATCAATAATGTTGTTTTGTTGAACTGGTGTCACGCGTCCCATGACATAGACCACACTGTTATTTGTGACAATTTTAATTTGCGAGGATTTTACGCCGTTATTAGGCAAGGATTTTGCAAGCATTTTTGAGGTCAATAAAGCATCTTGCACCGTTGCGCCATAACCTTGAGCCATACCGACTGCCAGCTCATTATACACCCGTTGTACATCGGGCATGGAGCTGACTATTTGCTCCGCATGTATTTTAATATCGTTGGTGGGCACCTCGCCGGTGAGCAGCACTTCACTATGAAAGCTATCAATACTGAGGCGGCTGATTTGTTGTAGGTTCGGTTGTAAGCTATAGATATTCACCTTCGCGGTATGCTCAATACCACGGTCAAGCAAGCGCTGGGCGATGGTACGCTCCGTGACGGGCACCCCATAAGTGCCCTCATTACTATTGGTGAGATAGTTGGTCGCACAGCCACTACTAAGGCTTGCTGCTGCTAATACGGCGCTGATGATGGCATAACCTGACCAATGGGCAGTAAAGGGGTGCAAGCGTGTCATTTTTACCTCGCAATCAGAGTTCTAAAACATACATCTTAAATTATTTCAGTTACTTTACTTAACTTTTATGATTAATAGTTAGGATTTTGGTAACCAAAACTTATTTAGACGGCTTAATACGGCTTTATTTGATACAACCTAAGCCAAATTCACCATGCCGGCGCAGCAAAAGCGCCTATCAGCCACTCAGGTGGATAGCGGTCATTGGCGCTGCTACCGCTAAACTGCTGCATAACCCTATCACTATCATATGCCATCACATCAAACCGACACTCATAATCGGCATACAGGGGATGCTGCTGCAAAAAGTAGCGCGCCGTTTTGATAATTTTACGCTGTTTGGCGGCAGTCACGCTAAGGGCGGCACCACCAAAGCTTGAGCGTTGGCGTTGACGTACTTCGATAAACACCAGCGTTGACCACGCCCGCCCGCTCTCTACCATGATTAAATCAATCTCGCCCACGCTAGGCTGTTGCCAATTACATGCCAGTAGCTGCAAGCCTTGCTGCTGTAAAAATGCACACGCCTGCTGCTCAAAATGACTGCCTTGGCGCTGTTTGGGCGAGGTCAAGGACAGCGGGCGTGATGGCAGCGTTTTAATAGCGCCGTCTTTTGGGTTTTTGGGCGGCATCATCTTGCCTTAGGTCGCTGAATATTCATGAATTATCATAGCACAACATGCTAAACTAGCCGCTTTTATGTGTGAGGTTTTCATGTCTATCCCTACAACAATGCCAGCTTGTCTATACATCGTCGCCACACCTATTGGCAATCTAAATGACATGACCCCACGCGCCATTGATACGCTAAAACGCGTCGCCATTATCGCTTGTGAAGATACCCGCACCTCAGGTCGCCTGCTGTCGCATTTTGGCATCGATACCAAAAACGAGGCGGATAATGCGGATCAAGATACTCATAAAACTGACGCTATAAAAAACGATACTATAAAAAATGAAGACGTCAAAAGTGATCCTAGTGCCGCAAAAAAAGGGCATCATAAACTGTGGGCATATCATGAGCATAATAGCGCCATTCAAACGCCCAAAATTATTGAGATGATTCAGCAAGGGCATTCCGTCGCGCTTATCAGCGATGCCGGCACGCCTTTGGTGAGTGACCCCGGCTATCAATTGGTACAAGCCGCCCATGCCGCAGGGGTGACCGTGTCGCCTATCGTTGGCGCATCAGCCGCCATTGCCGCGCTGTCTGTTGCAGGTTTGCCCTCGGATCGTTTTAGCTTTATTGGGTTTTTGCCCGCCAAAACCCACGGTCGCCAAAAACAGCTGAGCGCTCTGAGCACGCGGACAGAAACTTTGATATTTTATGAAGCACCGCACCGTATTATTGCCAGTTTACAAGACATGCAAGCGGTCTTTGGTGCAGCGCGTGAAGTGACGTTTTGTCGTGAATTAACCAAAACTTTTGAGACCGTACTCAAAACCACCCTTGCTGAATTAATCGAGTTTGTCAGTTGTGATGAGAATCAGCAACGGGGCGAGATAGTCCTCGTTATGGCAGGCACAGCGCTCGCCCAAGATGGGGACGATATCGGTATTCATGATGGGTTATTGCAGCGCTTATTGGTGGATTTATCGGTCAAAAAAGCGGCGGCATTAGCCTCTGATATCACTGGGGTCAAAAAAAATGCCTTGTATCAGCGTTTACTTGGGCTGCAAGCTTAAGCATTATTAGGATAATAATCCAAGTTTTTATTTTCAAAGTTTTAGACATAAGGATAAAGTTATGTACGATGTCATGGCAATAGGTAATGCGTTGGTGGATCATGAATACATGCTCTCAGATGCCGCTTTAGAGGATACAGGGCTGACCAAGGGGCAGATGACCCTAGCGGCGCTTGAGGAGCAGCAGCAATTATTGGCGTTTTTTAAACTAGCCGAGATTGAGCCCTCAAAACAGGCGGGCGGCGGCTCGGCGGCAAATGCGATGTTTGCCTTTGCAAGCTTAGGTGGCAAGCCCTTTTATGCCTGCCGTGTGGGCGATGACAAGGCAGGACAGTTTTATTTACAGGACTTGCACCAAGCGGGCGTGGCAACTTCAGAGCAGTCGATTCATGCTGGCGGCGTGACAGGCTCTTGCGTGGTGGCAATTACTGATGACGGTGAGCGCACCATGCAAACCTATCTTGGCACCTCAAGCGAGATTGTCGCTGACAATATCAATTTTGAGGCGCTGATGCATAGCGATTGGTTATATTTAGAGGGTTATTTGGCGATGTCAGCAGGTATGTTATCGTCGATGACCCAACTGCGCCAACAAGCGGGGATTCATGGCGCAAAAATCGCCGTGAGCTTTGCCGATCCTGCGGTAGTCAAATTTGCCAAAGACGGCTTGCTTGAAATGCTCGGTAATAAAGTTGAGGTGATATTTTGTAATAGTGAAGAGGCAAAACTGTTCACCGATAAAAAGCAAATTAAAGCGGCGGCGCGGGCTTTATTAGACTACTGCCACATTGCTGTGGTCACCGATAGCGCTAATGATACCGTTATCGCCCAAAAGTCGGCGACGGCGTCAGCAGAAGTGACTTTTTATGAAGTGCCGACGCCTGCCGTTGCCAATGTTATCGATACCAATGGCGCGGGCGATAACTATTCAGGGGCGTTTTTATACGCGTTATCACAGCACTATACGCTACCAGAATGTGGTCGTCTCGCCAGTGAAGTTGCCGCCCAAGTCATTCAGCAGTTCGGTCCACGCCTGCAATCAGAAGACTATACCGATATCTCGCAGCGGGTTTTATCGGCTTAAATAACGGCTCACTGAGTTAAATTTACGCCAAATCAGCCGCAAAAAAGAAGCCCTTATTACTCAATAAGGGCTTCTTTTTTTATGATTCATTGCATTTTTTATTAACAATATTGTAAAAGCCAACTAAGCAGAGGCTAAGGCTTGCGCTAAATCCGCTTTGATATCTTCGATATGCTCAATACCGATGGATAAACGTATCATATCCTCACTCACCCCCGCCTGCTTAAGCTCTTGCTCATTCAGCTGACGATGGGTGGTGGTTGCCGGATGGCTTGCCAAAGATTTGGCATCGCCGATATTAACCAAACGGGTAATCAGCTGCAAGGCATCAATAAAGCGTGCACCTGCCGCGCGCGCGCCCTCATCGTCCGTCGCACTTTTGACCCCAAAAGTGAGAATCGCTGACGGTGTACCTTTCATATATTTGTGTGCCAGCTGATGATCAGGATGGTCTGGCAAGCCGGCATACTTGACCCAAGCGACTTTATCATGGTCACGCAGATATTCGGCAACGGCTTGCGCGTTCTGCACATGACGCTCCATACGCAAACTTAGCGTCTCCATCCCTTGCATGATACTAAAGGCATTGAGCGGGCTTAATGCCGCCCCCGTATTACGCAGCGGTGCCACGCGAGCACGCGCAATAAATGCCGCTGCGCCAACGTCTTTTACAAAGTTCACCCCATGATAGCTGACATCAGGCGTATTAAGCAGTGGGAAACGCTCAGGATAATCTCCCCAATTAAACTGCCCACTATCGACAATAGCGCCGCCGAGTGAGGTGCCCGTTCCACTCATATATTTGGTCAATGAATGGATCACGATATCCGCACCAAACTCAAACGGACGGCACAGCGCAGGGGTTGCAACGGTATTATCAATCACCACTGGCACGCCATATTCATGGGCAATATCACTTAGGGCTTGAATATCCACGATATTACCCAGTGGATTACCGATGCTTTCGGCAAAAACCATCTTGGTCTTATCATCGATTAAATCACGCATAGATTCAAGATTATTATGGTCAAAGAAACGTACCTCAATTCCCTGACGCGGCAAGGTATGGGCAAATAGATTATAAGTACCACCATAAAGGGTCGATACCGCGACGATATTATCGCCCATCTCACAAATGGTCTGCACCGTATAAGTAATCGCTGCCATACCAGAGGCAACCGCGAGTCCAGCGATACCGCCCTCAAGCGCTGCCACGCGCGCCTCAAGTACCGCGTTCGTAGGATTCATAATACGGGTATAAATATTGCCCGCGACTTTTAAATCAAACAAGTCCGCACCGTGCTGGGTATCATCAAACGCATAAGAGCTGGTGTGATAAATCGGCACGGCAACGGCTTTGGTGGTCGGCTCTACACTGTAGCCGGCATGAATAGCTAAGGTCTCTAAGCGCTGCGGCTGACTGCTCGGGTTTGCTTGCTCATTACTCATCATGTGCTCCTTGATTTTAATATTATATGAGGGTCTATTGAATATTCAATTAAGCTTCAAAATAAATGATATTAACATAGGTCGGCTAAATGCCAGTCGTAAAAAAGCTGGGTTAATCATAACCCAGCTTGTATATGAATAAAACCGTATTTTTTTCATCACTTAATGACTCATTGTCATAAGCACAATCTTTTTTTAATCAAAAACCTATTTATAATAAGCGTTTTCAGTCAAGGTATGATCGGTCTCATCAATCACTTGGGTCAGCTCTGGGATTTGCTGCTTAAGCTGCACCTCAACGCCTTGACGCAAGGTCATATCTACCGCTGAACACCCCTGACAACCCCCACCGAATTTTAAGACGGCAGTGATACCGACGCCTTCTTCTTCAATGAGTTCAAGCAACTGCACATCACCACCGTGTGCGGCAAGACTTGGGTTAATCTCCGATTGCAAGACGTAATTGATGCGCTCCTCGATACTGGCATCCGCGCCCACTTTAGGCACTTTTGAGTTGGGCGCACGAAAAGTCAGCTGACCCCCAAAACGGTCTTTATTATAGTCAATCACCGCATCTTCTAAATAAGGCACAGAGGCGGCATCAATAAAGGCACTAAAGTTATCATAGCTGAATTTTAGGTCGGCGCTATCCTCCTCCCCTGGCTGATTGTATGCCATGCAGCACTCAGCGCGCGGTGTACCGGGATGCTCAACGAAAATACGTACACCAATACCATCGGTATCTTGCTTGGACAATAAATCCGCTAAATAGCTTTGTGCCGACTCGGTAATGGTAATATTGCTCTTAGTCTCAGTCTGCTCAGTATCAAGCGCAGACTCGTAATCGGTCACGACGGAGTTAGCAGAGGCATTTAATGCCGTATTTGTTGGGTTGTGTTCACTCATAATGTGTCCTATGCGTTTATGTGGAAAAATAGGGAAATATAACCCTATCAAGCGTCATCTATTAGCTTTATATTGGTTTAGTAATGTCTTAATAATGGCGGCTATCAAAGGTTAGCGCTTCAGTTAGCGGCGCTTAGGGCATAACTCAAGCGTATTTTTTTATTGACATAAACCATTATAACGCAATCGCCACCTAATTCCGACTGCAGCACTGCGATTTAAACATAATAAGTACTTATCACGGTGATTGATTTTTTTGATAGTGGATGATTGGTGGCAAATCATTCATTGCCTGCCATCGTATCGGTATCGACTGCATCATCAATAGTGACAATCATGTTTAATAAATCAATCGCCTCATCAATGCTATGACACACCACCAAACGCTCAAGGTCGGCAGGCTTCATAAAACCTTGTTCAGTGGTAAATTGTAGATGCTCAATTAAACGGTCATAAAAGCCATTAATATTAAGGATAATCATCGGTTTTTCGTGCTGATACAGCTGACGCCACGTGGCGATTTCCATAATTTCTTCAAGCGTACCCAGACCGCCGGGTAAGGTAATAAAAGCATCAGCATACTCTGCCATGACGGTTTTGCGTGTGTGCATCGTGTCGGTTAAGTGCAGACGAGTCAGACCTTGATGGGCAATTTCATGCTTGAGCATAAAAGTGGGAATCACCCCAACCACTTGCGCGCCGCCCTTAATGACCTCATCAGCCACTGCCCCCATCAAACCAATACTCGCGCCGCCATATACCAGCCCTAAACCATTATGAGCCAAAGCATAACCCAGCTCACGCGCCGCTTGCTCATAAATCTCATTATTGCCCATACGTGAGCCGCAATAGACGGCAACCAGTGGCATCGCTAAGGTTGTTTTATCGACAGCTTGCGCAATATTGCTCATATCTTGACTGGTGATTACTTCATAAATGTCATTATTAATCTTCATTTGCATCATATCGTGTCCTTAGATTTTAATTGGTTTTGGGGCTAATGATTTTAAAGGATTAGCCGTAGCGACATCGTCATAAAATGTGAGCGTTATACTCATTTGCAAGACTATGCCGATATGGCGGTTAATGATTGGGTCAAGGCAGTCAATCCCTACCCGCTACTCATAAAAACGCCATAAAACCAGCATGCTTGGAAAAATTATAGCTCTAATAAAAAATTCAGGGGTCCATCATTGATACTGCTCACTTGCATATCCGCGCCAAACTGACCACTAGCCACGTGTGGATATTGCATTTGCGCATAAGCGACCATCTCATTAAACAACACCTTTGCAATATCAGGTGCCATCGCCGCGCCGAAGTCAGGACGGCGACCTTTGTGCGTTTTTGCCATCAAGGTAAACTGCGGTATCAATAATAAGCCGCCAGCAACTTGCTGCACATCTTTATCCAGTTTACCTAATTTTTCAGGGTCAGTTGTGTTTTCAAAAATACGATAAGTAAGAATTTTATCAATCATACGCTGAGCACTTTGCAGATTATCATCGTGCCCCAGTCCGATATAAGCCAAAATTCCATAGTCAATCGCGCCAATATGTTGGGCATTGACTTGCACATGGGCGGTTTTGACGCGTTGAATCAGTGCTTTCACTCGCTAACTCCTTAGTGGGTTTATGGGCTTAGGGGTTTATGGGCGTCGATAGATTATGGCGCACGTTTATAGGCAGTTCATGATAAAATACTGCCTTATATCCAGACATTTTTTATGCTTACGCTACAATTTATCCCACTGTAAAAACATATTGGTAATCTTATTATGAGTTTATTTACGACTATTCAGCAGTTTGTACCACAGCAAAAACTCAGTCGCGTAGCAGGGCGCTTAGCAGCCAGTCGTCATCCTGTGGTCAAACGCGCTTTTATCCGCAGCTTTGCCAAGGCTTATGATATCAATTTAGAGGATTATGAGCGCCAAAGCTTTGAGGCTTATGAGAGTTTTAATGACTTTTTTACCCGTGAGCTAAAGGGCGATGCGCGCGTTATCGATGACACTAAAAACGGTATTATCAGCCCTGCCGATGGGGTAATATCGCAAATAGGGCACCTAAACGAGCACAAGCTGTTGCAAGCCAAAGGGCGACATTATGATGTCGGACAGCTGCTTGCAGATAGCGTGGATGGTAGCTATTTTGCCGATGGTAGCTTTGCCACTGTTTATCTGGCACCGAGCAATTATCACCGCGTGCACATGCCGTTTGCAGGCACCTTGACCAAAACCCGTTATGTACCCGGCACGCTGTTTTCAGTCAATAACAGCACTGCCGCCAATGTGCCGGACTTATTTGCCCGTAATGAGCGCTTAGTCTGCCTATTTGAGACGGACTATGGCAAAGCGGCGGTAGTGCTAGTGGGCGCTATGATAGTTGCCGGTATCGAGACCGTCGCTACGGGCAAAATCGTGCGTACCGATACTATTCAAGAAATGCAGCACGATATAACCTTGGCGCAAGGGGCTGAATTGGGACGCTTTTATCTGGGCTCAACCGCTATCGTGGTATTACCCAAAGGTGCAAAAGCGGCGTGGCAAGAGAACATGAGCGCAGGTAGCGTGGTACAAATGGGTCAATTATTGGGTGTGGCTGAGTAAGGCTCAACCTTTTAAAGACGGATAAATGCAGGCTGGCTGTTTTAATATTTACCCATCAATCAGCCAGCCTTGCTCGGTGGCATACTCAATTTGTAGCACCAGCCACGCATGAACCATCGGAAAGCTATCTTTAATAAAGGCGTGCGCGGTTATCACTTGTGAGCGCTTAATACCCAGCTCTATCCACGTTTTACCGTTAGTATTTAGGTTCAATAAAAAAGGCAGTAAGCGGTCAACCACTCGTAGCAATTGCGCCTCAGCGCTAGTGCCGGTTTCTTGGGCTTCCCAAATCGCGCTTAAATCATGGATAGCGTTACCTTGACACCCTTGCAGACGTTTGATGCCGTCGCGCTCTTTGATATGGGCATCACTACGGCTACTGGCATATAAAAAAGTGTCGCCGGCATCAATTTCACCTAAATCATGCACCAATGCCATTTTTAGCAATTGCTCATGATTAACGTCCAAATCAAACCTTTCAGCTATCGCCCAACATGCCATCGCTAAATGCCATGAATGCTCAGCGGAGTTCTCCACTCGCATCAGCTCACTATCATGTTGGGTAATATGATTGCGGCGCTTAACGTGTTTGAGCGCATCAAGCTCTAATAAAAAATCGGTAATATTTTGCATATCTACAGCACTATGGTGCCTATTAAAATCAGTAGCGGTCATATTATTTATATATATTATTGGTGGTGAGAGGGGAGTCATTTTTGAGCGTTCTTTAAAAAAATCAAAACGAATAATGTCAAAACGAATAACGCCAGAATTAATAACGAAAGTGCTTATGAGTAGGATACGCAAATAAGATATTTTCCTCCCGCGTACCACGCCCGATATTATGAATAATCAGCGGTGTGCCATCAGCTGCAACCTTGTCCGACACGATGCCAATATGCGGCAAGTTACCATTTGGCAGTCGCCACGATACAATATCACCGGCTTGGAAACTGGCTTTATCGCTTGTCGATAGGGTTTTTGCATGACGACTCAGATAGGTTTCGATATTAGGAACACGGCGGTGGTCGATGTTTTTATCGGTGGATTTTAGCCCCCAAATATTAGGATACGCTGAAAAGCTCGCTTGCATATCGACGTGAATAAGCTGCTGTAAATCGATGTTTTGCAGGCGATAAGCCCGTACCACCACATCGGTACACACGCCGGCATCTTGTGGCACGTCCCCTCGCGGAAAGTCTAGTTTTCGATAAGCAGGGTCATAACTGACCGTCACCCCTATTTGCTTTTTGGCATCTCGTGCCAGCTTATCGCCACTGCTGATAGCGCCCGCCGCCATTACCGGTTGCAGCAGCGCTAATGACAACATCATCGCTAAGATACTTTTTAAGCCGTGTGATTGATAATATTGTATCCTACTCATCTTTTATGTCTGCTCAGTTTTTGGCTTATTTAATCAAATTACTAATGGTTTTAAACGCAGGGTCTTGACTACTGCGGCACAGCTCAAACAAGATGGTTTCAACCGTAGTAATGACGCCGCCCGCTCGGCGAATACGGCGAATCGCTTGTTTTTTATCATACGGAAAACGCGAACCGACGGCATCACCAATAATGACGGGCTGCATGCCATTATCGAGTAAATCAAGCGCGGTCTGCAACACACAAACATGGGTTTCAGTGCCGAATAATAACACAATGCTTCGGTTTTGCTGCGCCAGATGGTTCCATGACTCATCGTTATCACAGGCACTAAAAGTCACTTTCTCAAAGCTTTTGCTGTTATTGTCTGCTAATACTGCAAGAATTTCAGGTAACGTCGCACCCAGCCCTTTTTTATATTGCTCATTGAGCATAATAGGAATATCAAGCGCTTGTAGACCTTTGATTAAGGTGACGATTTTTTTGACAATATTTTCATTATCATAGATATGCGGTGCCAGACGTTCTTGTACATCAATGAGCATCGCTTGGGTGTTTTCACGGGCGATGCGATACGTGCGGTCGGTAATCATGGTGGACATAGTACACTCCTTGTACAACGGTAGCGAGGGCTGAAAAAATCAGATGCCAATGGTTAATAAACAGTTAATACTGACCTTATTTAGTCATATTTTGTGGAGGGCGTCAATGGGGATAACCTATCGTAACAACTTAGCAAAAATAGCGGTTTTAAATATGCAGAAAATCAGATGCTAAAAAAGCCCTCATTTATCAAAATAAGGGCTTTTAGCATCGCTTAAACATTCATCTACCATGCGGATACACCGACAGACTAGACACGCTCAATAATGGTCGCGATACCTTGACCAAGACCGATACACATCGTCGCTAGACCGATTTCAGTATCTGATTGTTCCATGGCGTTAAGCAAAGTAACGGTGATACGAGCACCAGAACAGCCCAGTGGATGTCCTAGCGCAATCGCGCCACCGTTGATGTTGACGATGTCTTGCTTATCTGACAAGTTCAAGGCTTTTAGGACTGATAAACCTTGCGCGGCAAACGCTTCGTTTAGCTCGATAGTTTGCATATCGCTGATACTCATGCCCGCACGTTTCAGTGCTTTTTGGGTGGCAGGTACAGGACCATAGCCCATGATAGCGGCATCACAACCAGCAACAGCCATGCTGCGAATACGCGCGCGCGGCTTGAGACCGAGCTCTTTGGCTTTTTGCGCGCTCATCATTAGCATCGCTGATGCACCATCAGAGAGTGCCGATGAGGTCGCAGCCGTCACCGTGCCGCTTACTGGATCAAAGGCGGGGCGCAGAC
>DAIPIF010000004.1:0-23769 GCA_036770925.1 Psychrobacter sp. | reverse complement strand
AGCAAGGAAGAATTAAAAAATCAAATAAATAATATATTTATAAAATTAGAAAAAAAATAAAATGAAAATTTTTAAAAGATTATTAAATTATTTTTTCTATAATTTATTTAATGGTTTTATTGTATTCTATCAAAATATAATAAGCCCAATACTTCCTGCTCGTTGTCGATATTATCCGACTTGTTCTAATTATGGTAAACAAGCATTAGTTTGGCATGGCGTTTGGGCAGGTAGCTGGCTGTTAGTAAAACGTATAAGTCGTTGTCACCCTTTAGGAGGGCATGGCATTGATTTTGTACCCCTACCTTTAGCTGATTATAGTTATCACTATTTATCATTAGGTAGTGTAGACGTTCAAGGATTAGGTGTTTACCGAGATAACAACAGCTATGTTTCACGTCTCAATCACTTGATGAGGTTAAGATAAAACTCATCGTCGTTGGTTTCTTATACGGCGACTGCTAAGTTACCCACAAGTTATCCACACTGTTAGTATCATTTAAGGCGAATTTTTAGTAAAATGATGCACATTTTATGTAAATGACTCACGATAGCGTTGGTAGTTGCACATGCTGCTGCAATGTTATGGTCATGACACATGCCCCAAATTTTCACTCTAGGAAAGGTTTATGCAAAAGATATTTCGGGTGATGATCATCATTGCGATGTTAATCACCGCTTATCTGCTGATTTTGGCATGGCGAGATGATTACGCTGATGCGCCAGTTGTCGATAAAGCGCCAGAAGCGGCAACCTCGGTTTCGGCTGATATACCCTCTACTACCGGTGCCGCTGGTGATATTCCAGTCCAAACGTTGCCTACTGATAATGCGATAGCAGCGGCAGCACCGACCAAAGAGGCGGGACTGATTACTGTCAGTACGGATCGCTATGACATCAAAATCAATCCAGAAGGCGGTGATATCGTTTATGCTGCGCTGAAACAGTATGATGCGACCCTCAATAGTGAGGAGCCTTTTGTATTATTAGAAAATAATGGTAATCGCGTGTATGTGGCGCAATCAGGTCTGATTGGTCAAGATGGTATTGATACCGCAGAAGGTCGTGCTCAGTATAGTTATACTGCCAATAATTACGTGATGGAGGCGGGACAACAAAGCTTATCCGTACCCCTCACCTATCAAAAAGATGGCGTAACTATTACCAAAACTTTTACCTTTACCAGTGCTGAGTATCCGATTGATGTCAGTTATCTGATTCAAAATACCTCGGCTAAACCGTGGCAAGGTCAGCTGTTTGCCCAGCTCAAGCGTGATAATAGTAAAGACCCTGGTATGTCAGATAAAGGCGCGCTAAGCATGGCGACTTATTTGGGGGGTGCTTGGGGTACGCCTGATGATCCTTATAATAAGCTCAAGTTTGGTAACTTTAATAATGGTGATTTGACCACGACCAGTGATAAAGGCTGGGTTGGTATTGTGCAGCATTACTTTGTCTCTGCATGGACGCCTGAGAATTTTACGGGTAGCTTTTTTAGTCGTGAAACCGGCAGTGATTATTTTATTGGTTTTAATAGTCAGCCGATTAATGTCGCGGTTAATAAACAATTAACCCTCAATGCCACCTTGTATGCCGGACCAAAAGTACAATCTGAGCTTAAAGATGTGGCGGTGGGTCTCAATCAAACCGTTGATTATGGTTTGTTATGGCCGATATCCAAAATCCTTTTTGCGATACTAGATGGGATTCATAAAATCATCGGTAACTGGGGTTGGTCAATTATCTTATTGACGATTTTGGTAAAAATTGCCTTGATGTGGTTCTCAAATAAGAGCTACTATTCGATGGCAAAAATGCGCGCTATCGGACCTAGGTTGCAGGCATTAAAAGAAGAGCATGGCGATGATCGGATGAAGATGTCGCAAGAGATGATGGCGATTTATAAAGAAGAGAAAGTCAATCCGATGGCAGGTTGTCTGCCCATCTTAATGCAAATGCCGATATTTTTAGCACTGTATTGGGTCTTAGTTGAGAGTGTTGAGCTGCGTCATGCGCCGTGGATTTTGTGGATTCATGACTTATCAGCGATGGATCCGTGGTTTATTTTACCGCTACTGATGGGCGCATCGATGTTCATTCAGCAGCAGCTGAACCCGCAGCCCACTGATCCTATGCAAGCCAAAGTGATGAAGTTTTTGCCGATTATCTTTACCGCTTTTATGCTGTTCTTCCCAGCAGGTTTGGTACTGTACTGGACAGTGAACAACTTATTCAGTATGACTCAGCAGTATTTGATTAATAAAAAGGTAGAAGAAGAGCAAAAACATCGTACGGTTAAAGTACTGAATTAATTCGCTATTTTTTATGCCTGATGCTCTCTTATGATAAAACCATCGCTCAACGCGGTGGTTTTTTTATGCCCAGTGTTTTAGGCTTTTGCCTATCACTCATGTCCTGATTAAAAACACTAAAACAGTTTTAGGTAAAGTTAGTTTTGTCAGGCTCAGCCTAGCCGTCTATAATGGAGCTTTTAGCTCATGAGAGACGATGTGAATTCTACTGCGGTATCACCCTCAAAATCTACTTTGGAATCAAAGGATTCTTCTGCGCCATCGAGCACGGCGACCATTGCCGCAATTGCCACACCATTAGGTCGTGGCGGTGTTGGTATGATACGTTTGTCGGGGTCAAAAGCGTATGCTATCGCCTGTTTGCTCACGGGTAAATCTGCCTTTACCCCGCGCATGGCAAGTTTTTGCCGCTTTTATCAAGCCGATGGTACGGTGATTGATGAGGGCTTGGTGCTATACTTTAAAGCGCCGCATTCGTTCACAGGCGAGGATGTGATTGAGCTGCAAGGTCATGGTGGCATGATATTACAGAATCAATTACTAGCACGGACGTTTGAATTGGGCGCTAAGCAAGCGGCGGCGGGTGAGTTCTCTTATCGGGCTTTTGATAATGATAAATTGGATTTGCTGCAAGCGGAAGCTATCGCCGATGCCATTGATGCAACCAGTGCCGCTGCCGCGAGCAGTGCCATTCGCTCATTAAGTGGTGAGTTTTCAAGTAAAATTAATCAGCTATTAGAGCAGCTGGTGCACTTGCGCTTGCATGTTGAGGCAGCGATTGATTTCCCTGATGAGGAGGATGTGGACTTTTTATCCGATGGCGTGATACAAGATAAGCTTGAGCAAACCCAAACTCAAATTCAGCACGTCCTTGCAACGGCTCAGCAAGGTCAGCTGCTGCGTGATGGTATTCATGTGGTATTAGCCGGTCGTCCTAATGCTGGCAAATCCAGCTTGCTCAATCGCCTAGCTGGTCAAGAGCGCGCTATCGTCACCGATGTGGCAGGCACGACCCGTGATACGCTACAAGAAACGGTGGTATTAAATGGGCTGACGCTACATCTGACCGATACCGCAGGGCTGCGTGATACTGACGATACCGTTGAGCGTATTGGGATTGAGCGCGCGCGCGCTGCCATTACTCAGGCAGATATGCTGCTACTGGTCTATGATGTCACCCGTGATATTGAAGATAATCCTGCCAATAAAGGCAGTCCTTTACAGTTGGCAGAACAGTTATTTGGTGAGCTGCCTGCTGCCAAACGTCTATTAATTATCGCTAATAAAAGCGATTTATTACACAATACTGCTGATAATACGCTGGCAACGGTTACCCATATTGCAAAAGACGCTCAGAATTACACTCAAGTTAATGTTTCATGTGAAACAGGGGCGGGTATTGAGGATTTAATAACGGCTCTATGTGATAAAGTAGGCTTTCATCCGCCAGAGAATAGTCTGATTGCGCGTACGCGTCATATTGATGCGCTCAGACGCACCGCTGATTATTTACATGAGGCGCACGAGCAGCTCACTGTTTTTCAAGCCGGAGAATTGGTTGCCGAAAGCTTAAGGCAGGCGCAGCAAAGTTTGGGCGAGATAACCGGTGCATTCAGCGCCGATGACCTGCTCGGCAAGATATTTGGTAGTTTTTGTATTGGTAAATAACCGACGCGACCCTCACTATACCGCGACCCATAACACAGGAATACGCTATGCATTGTCCTTATTGTAATGCCTCAGAGACCAAAGTGATAGACTCGCGTTTGGCAGCAGAGGGCGCGCAAGTTAGGCGTCGGCGCTCGTGTAGCGGTTGCCAAGAGCGTTTTACCACTTTTGAGATGGTCGAGGTGGTCATGCCGCGCATCATCAAATCTAATAGTAAAATTGTCCCTTATGATAGTGAAAAACTGCGCCGCTCTATCTTACTGCCGCTACAAAAACGTCCGATTACCAGTGATGAACAAGAGGCGATGATTAGCCGTATTGAAAAGCGTGTCCGGCAAATGGGCGAGCGTGAAATCAGTAGTAAAGTGTTAGGCGAGATTATCATGAGTGAGCTGAAAACTTTAGATGATGTGGCGTATGTACGCTTTGCCAGTGTCTATCGCGACTTTCAAGATATTGATGCCTTTCATCAAGAAATCGCCAATATTCGTCCCGCTGATAAAAAAGAGTGCTAAGCAAAGGTGAGCCTTTTATGTCTAAGATAATATCTAAGCAAGCACATGCTCAACATAACCAAACTGCTCAAGATAACTACTTTATGATGCTGGCAATTGAGCAAGCCAAGCGTGGACAATATACCGCCAGACCCAATCCTGCCGTAGGCTGCGTGATTGTGCAAGCGGCGCAGGTGGTGGGACAGGGCTTTCATCCAAAAGCAGGACAGCCGCACGCCGAAGTATTTGCGCTAAAGGATGCAGGCGCGCGTGCTGTAGGTGCGACCGCTTACGTGACGTTAGAGCCGTGTAGCCATACCGGACGCACTCCGCCTTGTGCCCTTGCCTTAATAGACGCGGGTATCAAACGCGTGGTGATTGCAGGGCTTGACCCCAATCCACAAGTGGCTGGGCGCGGTGTGAGCTTATTGCAGCACGCCGGTATAGAGGTAACCGTGGGTGTCTTAACGGCGCAAGCAGAAGCCTTAAATCGCGGATTTTTAAAGGCGATGCGGACGCAAATGCCCTTTGTACGCCTAAAGATTGCCACGAGTCTCGATGGACGTACCGCGATGGCAAGTGGCGAATCCAAATGGATAACGGGTACGGCAGCCCGCGAAGATGTACAAAAACTACGCGCCCAAAGTGGCGCTATCATTACTGGCAGTCAAACGGTGATGAGCGATAATCCGAAGCTCAATGTGCGCTCATCGCAGCTTGGCGTGCCCGCTGAGCAAGTGCCTGCACCTATGGTGGTGATACTTGATAGACGTCAGCGTCTAGGATTTGACTTAGAGTCTGACTATCATTTATGTCGCCGCGCCGATACTGTGTATTGGCGAGAGGATAATGTCGTGGAGCTGCTACAGACCTTAGTCCGTGAGCATCACTGCTATGAGGTATTGATAGAGGCAGGCGCGAGCGTAGCCGGTCATTTTTTGAGTCAGCAACTGGTGGATGAGCTGCTTGTCTATCAAGCGCCGTGTCTGCTTGGCACCCAAGCAAGAGCGATGGTGGACGTCAATCCACTGTCCTTAGCCCAGCAATTGCGCTTTGACTATCAGCATTACGAGCAAATTGGTTCTGATTTAAAGATGACCTTATCAGCATTACCTCATAGTGAATAAATTGGGGATAACCGTCGCTTGGTTTACTAGGTTTCACATGGAACTGTGGATAACTATCCTTTTAGGGTTTCACATGAAACAGCTAGAGTTTTAAAGTAGCTATTCATTTAGTATTAAAGCCTTTATTATCAAATATTTAGGGTTATGCTTTCTTGATATTTAGAGTGCATTAGCGCGAGTTTAGTATTGTGGATAACTCGATAAAAGCAGCATTTTTAGACCTAATAAGAGCATACCAAAAACAGTTATCCACAGCTTATCCCTATTATGCATTAGGTATGAGTATAGATAGCCCAAATTATTATCATTATCACCACGATTATCACCACCATTAGCAGAGGGTATTATGTTTACTGGAATTATAGAAAGTGTCGGAAAAGTGAAAGCCATGCAGCCTGTCGGTGGTGATATTCGCTTAGTCATAGAGTCGCATGACTTGGACTTTAGTGATGTCAAGTTAGGCGACTCTATCGCCTCCAATGGTATTTGCTTAACGGTAGTGGAGTTTGGCGATAATTATTATGCTGTTGATGTTTCACGTGAAACCATCGCTCGTACCGCTTTAGAGAGTTTAAAAACCGGTCATCTGGTGAATTTAGAAAAAGCCATGTTACCTACGACTCGTTTTGGCGGGCATATCGTCGCCGGTCATGTCGATGGTGTGGGCGTGGTACGCAAGCTACAACAAGATGCGCGCTCCATTTATATCGAGATTGAGATACCAGAGGAGTTGGCGCACTATACTGCGACCAAAGGCTCCATTACCCTCGATGGTATCAGCCTCACCACCAATCTGGTACGCGATAATATCGTCTGTCTGAATATCATTCCGCATACCGCAAAAGTCACCAACATTGCGCAGCATTGGCTGGTCGGTGATAAAGTCAATGTCGAGGTGGATATTGTCGCCCGTTATTTGGAGCGCTTATTAACCAAAGGTGCAGGCACGAGCAGCATGAATACGCCCGCGCCCCAGAGCCAAATAACCGAAAGCTTTTTGGCAGAAAACGGTTTTATGAAATAATGCCTTAAAAAATAACGCCTTAAAAAGGCTGCGCTCAAAGTTATTTGCCCGCATTGATTTATACGCAGTTATTTATATGCAGTTATTTGCAAAGAGTTATTGGCTTATATAATGCTGCAACACCGCTTGCAGCTTATTTTTATTGATAGGTTTTGCCAAAAAGTCATCCATACCCACGGCTAAGCACTCGGATTTATCCTCATCGGTATTATTCGCCGTCAGGGCGATGACGGTGATATCATCGCCGCGCTCACGTATCGCTTTGGTCGCCTGCAATCCATCCATCACTGGCATACGGCAGTCCATCAGCACCAGTGCAATCTCTGCGCGCTGCGCGGCTAATACGGCAAGCGCCTGTTCGCCATCCTCTGCCACGATACTGCGATAGCCTATTTTTTCTAATAACTTACAAGTAATTTTTTGATTGGTTAAGTTATCCTCCACCACTAAAATAAGCGGTTTTATCGCCGCATTTTCACAGGCGCTATCAGCTGCTAAAGTCGGCGTCTCTACGCGGTCCTGAGCAGACGTCAGCTCAGCGTTATCATTAGCGCGGTTTGGCGCTGTCTCTTTATTGATAACGGTGGGGCTAGGTAGCGCTAATTTGCTAAGCGTTGGCTGCGCTAAACGTATCATCTCTGATAATAATAACGCGGTGTCTAGCGGCTTGGTCAAAAAGCTATCAAACTCGTCTAAAAATGTGGATGACATGCCGCGCTCTGAGGTCATACTGAGTAAGATTTTGGGTAAAGGGGTTGATTTTATAAAGCTTTTTAAGGCGTTATTGGTATTTTCTAAGGTCTTACTCGCGCTAATATCCACCGCCACATGGTCAGTATAGTATTCATAATCTAAGAGTAATATCGGCACGTGGGTTTGCGCCTCTTGCTGCAATTGTTGGCTAAGCTGCTGCGCAGCGACCGTCCCAAAGCTACTATAAATACTCGCTTTGATGGATAAATACTCACATAAGCGCTGCAAATAAATAATCCCTAAGGGCTGACTGATGATAGCAATCAGATGAATATGCGCAAATTCAGGATAGCGATGATATACCGGCTGATAGTCTGGCGACTGACTGGGCAGATACAGATTAAAGCGGCTGCCACTGCCTTTTTCGCTGGTTAATTGGATAAAGCCGCCCAGTAACTGCGCAAAGCTATTGGAGATTGCCAGTCCTAATCCTGAACCGCCAAACTGCTGACTGATTTGTGCATTTGCCTGATTAAAATAGCTAAACAGTTGCTGTTGCTCCTCAGTGCTGATACCAATACCCGTATCTTGCACACTAAAACAAATCCACGCTTGCTGCTGGTCAGTGGCATTATTCAGCAGTTGCCGGCTGTTGATAGAGTGTAATTGAAAAATAGGACTGGCAGTAATCGGCTCTAGAGCGCTGTCTGTGGGGCGGTTTTGGAGCTCTTTAATATTGAGAATCTGTTGTATCTCAAAGTGGCTGATAGGCTCAATCACCAATGCCACATAACCTGAACGGGTGAATTTTATGGCATTGTCCAGCAGGTTAAGTAAAATCTGGCGTAAGCGCGTACTGTCGGTATCGATGTAGCGCGGGCTATTGGGCATAAACAGGGTCAGTAGCTCAAGATTGCGCCGCCGTGCGTTAGCTGCCATGACATGCCCCACATGCTCACTCAGCTTAAAGATGTCTGTGGGCTCTTGTTTAATCTCAAGCTTGCCGGCGTCCATTTTGGCAATATCGAGCATATCATTGAGCATCATCAGCATCGCATGGCTCGACTGCATCAAGGTATCTAACACGCCTTTTTGTTGATGGTTGAGGGTATCAGGCTCTACTAAATCAAGCGTGCCAATGATGGCATTGAGTGGCGTGCGTAGCTCATGACTCATCACTGCTCTAAGCTTGCTCATATCGGCAATTTGCTGATTTAACAGCTGATTTTGGTGCTGTAGTTCTGTATTTTGCGTGAGCATTTCATTGATATTACTCAGTAAAACCGTAAAGCCATGAATCTGATCATGCTCGCCAAACCAGGGCGCGATATGAAGCTGATAGGCTTGTTTATCCTCCAAAGCATACACCAATAAGCTACGATTGATACGTTGGGTGCCCAGATTATGCAGCTGCTGCTGGGTCGCTTTATCACTGCCCATCACAAAATCAGTGAGGGTATAAGTGGTATCATGCTGAAAAGTGGTGCTAAATACTTGCTCAAAGCGCTGATTAAAAAAGCTGATATTGCCTTGGCGGGTAATCATCAGCATCGGTAGGGGCGCATGGTCAACCAAGCGTTTGAGACGATGGCTTAGGGTCTTGATACGTCGGTTTCGGGTATGCAGCTGATAGCTGATGCGACTCAGAGAATATCCTAAGCGCAAAAACTCAATCGGACTTTCTTCATGATGTAAGGGCGGCGGCGGGTTGTACCCTGTGGCGTTATCCATTTCCAAATTATCGCTATACGCTAACAGCTGCTGCCAATCATCGCGGCGTTTGAGCAGATAAATGAGCGCAAAAGTAAACAGCATCACTGCTGTCATAAATGGCAACCAAAACTGATAAGAAATCCACTCAATATCCATAGGTCGGTGACGCAGTACGATATATATCTTTTGTCCGCTGTCAAAATTCAGCTGCGCACTTAATCGGCGACGGGTGACGTTATACGTGCTGCTTGACTGCGCACTGGCATCAGCATTTTTTATATTAGGAAAAGTGACCGTCGAGAAATTGCGTTCATTAGGACGAGTCGATTGGTGAATATAGGTTTGCCCACTGGCATGCATAAAAATAATCTGGTAGCTATAATCTTCTATAAACGGCTTTTTGAGTAGCCTTTTAACTTCGATATTCGTCGGATTAGGCAGCGACGTCAGCTCGTATTGTAAAAGCTTAAAAACCTCTAGGCTTTGTTGCTTATTATGGGTTGCAAGCTCATTAAAAACGGTAGCATAGTACAGTGCTAACATTATCAGTAATGTCAGCGTATAAAAGAAAAGCAAGCGTTTTAATGACTGAAACTGCTTCATGGTAAGCGTTCCTAATATAGAGTCAGCAGCTTTTGGGTTTATAGATGATAATTATATGCTGATATCACTATTCACAAGAGGTCGTTCGATACTAAAATGGGGCATGTCCATCATAAATGATGCCCGCAGACATTATAAAGATTTTAAGGGCTGATAGTAGCCGCATCCTGAAATAGTTGAATATCAACGGCTTGATGACAATCGTGGCACAACCTTATAAACTCCCCTATAATGTGCCCACAAGTGACTTCCAATTTAGCAAGAATACTTAGCAGGGTGGGATAATTAAATGACTACTGACTTCACTGTAACCCATTCATTACCGCCATTACGCGTGGTGTTCGCAGGTACGCCTGATTTTGCAGCAACGGCACTTGAGGCACTGATTAAGCAGCAACAGGCGCTCAATATAAAGATTGTGGCGGTGTACAGCCAGCCGGATCGCAAAGCGGGGCGTGGTCAAAAGCTAACGGCATCTGCGGTCAAGCAAGTGGCGCTTGCTTATGATATCGCCGTTGAGCAGCCCGCTACCTTTAAAAAATCGACGATAGAAGGTCAAGTTTCACGTGAAACGCTCGCAAGCTATCAGCCTGATGTGATGATTGTTGCCGCTTATGGGCTTATTTTGCCCATCGGGGTATTGAATATTCCCACTTATGGCTGTCTCAATATTCACGCCTCATTGCTGCCGCGTTGGCGCGGAGCTGCGCCGATTCATCGGGCGCTGTTGGCGGGTGATGATGAGACCGGCATTACCATTATGCAGATGGATAAAGGGCTAGATACTGGTGATATGCTCTATAACGTACCTTGTGCTATCGAGCCTGAGGATAGCGCGGCAAGCTTACATGATAAGCTTGCTGACTTGGGGGCGTTGGCCATTAGTCACGTGTTGCAAAATTTAGCGCATTATCAACAACAGGCGACGCTACAAGACGACGTGCACGCCAATTATGCCGAAAAATTGGTAAAATCTGAGGGCGAGATTGATTGGACACAACCGGCTGCGGTGATTGAGCGCCAAATTCGTGGCTTGAACCCATGGCCGGGTGCGTTTACGTTCCTAAACGGTCAGCGGGTGAAAATTTTAGCCAGTATGCCGGTGAATGACACCCAGCAAACGGTCGAGCCTGCCGGCACGGTTATCAGTGTCGGACGTAAGGCTATTCTTATGGCTTGCGGAAAAAATGAGAATAGTGATACTAAAGCCAGCACATTGAGACTTACCCAATTACAATTTGCAGGCAGTAAACCTGTGAGCGCTGAGCAAATCTGTCACGGTAATCAGCTTAATGATGGTGATATATTCACCAGCGCCCCTCATGAAGCTGTGCAGATAAATGAAAGTACATGAATTAAAGCAAGCAATGACAGTCACTCAACCAGAGCACATTCATCTATACAGGCGCTGTAATGCGTATCGGAAATAACCCTTATGAGACATAACGCGACGGCGTCGAACCATCACAAAAGCCATAAAAACAAACCCTCAAGCAATCTAAAAATGACCGGTAGCGTACGAGTACGCGTGATTCGCAGCTTACTGGCGATTCAGCAAGGGCAGTCACTATCGAGCGTGCTTGACCCTTTACTGAACAGTTTGCATGAGGGCGACAAAGGTTTTGCTCATGCGCTGCTGTTGACCACTTTGCGCCAATGGCATGCTTTAGCCCGCTTGCTCGATAGCTTAGCGGACAATCCTATTGATGAGACTGAAGTGCGTACCACCATTCAAGTGGGTTTAGCGCAGCTGCTTTATTTAGAAGTGGCAGACCATGCCGCCATTCATGAAACCGTCGAGGCAGCAAAAGAGATTGAGTTTGCGCGCGCCGCCGGTCTTATTAATGCCATTTTGCGTAAAGTTGCCAAAAATCCCAATAAATTCCGCAAAAAATGCGATAAAAATCACAGTCTGCCTAATTGGCTAGCGCATCAGCTCAAGCAAGATTGGTCTGATGACTATAACGCGTTAACCCAAGGTCTGCGCCAACCTGCACCGATGTTTTTACGGGTCAATACCACGCAGGATACCGTCGCCGCTTATCAGCAACAGTTATTATCTGCTGATATAGAAGCTGACTTGGTCGAGTTATCGACGGGTTTATCCTTGCCAGCTGCTTCTGCAACCTCTAGCGCGTTGGTATCAGTCCCTGTACTACGGTTAGCCCAAAGTACCGCAGTGAGCCTTTTACCGGAGTTTAGCGATGGCGTGGTCAGTGTGCAAGATATGCACGCCCAACTTGCTGCGCCGCTGATACAACTGGCACTGACCAATAAGATAGCAAGTGATACTGATAGTAATAGTAAGAATGAGCTGCATGTATTAGATGCGTGCGCGGCACCCGGTGGTAAGCTGGCGCATTGGCTAGAGCTGCTGAGTAGCAATAATGAGCAATCATTGTTTCATGTGAAACCTAGTGATTTGAACAATAATTCAGATGTCAATGTAGCTGATAAAATTTCTAGTGTTAAAATAACGGCTATTGATAATGAAGCGCCCCGTATTGCGCGTATTCATGAGAATTTACAGCGCTTACAGTTAGCCACTGCAGCGCAAGCAGACAAAACACAGCCCACCATCAGCCTTGATATCGTCTGTGCCGATGCGACTCGATGGCAGCAAGTTGAAAAAAGCGACGGTGAGAACCTAGCGGTATTTGATGCCATTTTGCTAGACTCTCCTTGCACGGCTACCGGCGTTATTCGTCGTCACCCTGATATCAGCTTGTTACGTAACGAGGAAGATGTGACCCAAACCGCACTACTGCAAGCGGATATTTTGCATAATTTATGGCCACAATTAAAAGTGGGCGGTTATTTGCTATATATCACTTGCTCCATTTTAAAACAAGAAAACGTGCAGCAGATGCAAGATTTTATCAAACATCATAATGACGCGACCGCCATCGACTTTACTGACGAGTGTAATTGGGGTATGGCGCAAGCTATCGGGCGTCAGTGCTTGCCGATAGAGCCTACGGGCGGTGATGGTTTTTATTATGCGTTATTGCAAAAGACGGTTAAATAAGCGTTTATAGGCTACCTTTATCATTTTAAGTAGGAAAATACCATGAAATATATCAGTACCCGTGGTCAGACCGCACCGATGGACTTTAGTGAGGTGTTATTGATGGGGCTTGCGCCTGATGGTGGTTTGATGCTGCCTGAGCATTATCCACAGATTGACGATGCAACCCTGACGGAGTGGCGCACGCTGAGCTATCCACAACTGGCGATGGCGATTATGCAGCGCTTTGCCACGGATATTCCTACCGCTGATTTGCAAGATATCATTGCGCGTACGTATACCGCTGACGTGTTCGGTGATGCCGATATCGTACCGGTACGTAAACTCGAAGATAATTTATATATCTTAGGCTTATCAAACGGTCCGACGTTGGCATTTAAAGATGTAGCGATGCAGTTTTTGGGTAATGCTTTTGAGTATGTGCTGAAGCAAAAAGGCGCGCGCATTACTATCATTGGTGCGACCAGTGGTGACACCGGCAGTGCGGCAGAATATGCCTTGCGTGGCAAAGAAAACATCGAAGTCTTTATGCTGTCACCGCATGGCAAAATGAGTGAGTTTCAGCGCGCGCAAATGTACAGCTTGACCGATGCTAATATCCATAATATCGCTATCAAAGGTATGTTTGATGATTGCCAAGATATCGTTAAAGCCTTGCAACAAGATGCCGAATTTAAAGCCGCTTATAATCTAGGTACAGTCAACTCCATTAACTGGGGACGCATATTGGCGCAAATCGTCTATTACTTTAAAGCCTACTTTGCAGTCACCACAAGCAACGATGCGCAAGTGAGCTTTAGTGTGCCCTCAGGTAACTTTGGTAATGTGTGTGCCGGTCACATTGCCCGTGAGATGGGTCTGCCCATTGGGCGCTTAATCGTCGCCACCAATGAGAACGATGTATTGAACGACTTTTTTAATAAAGGCAGCTATCAGCCGCGTCCGACTGAGCAAACCTATGTGACCTCAAGCCCCTCGATGGATATCTCCAAAGCCTCTAACTTTGAGCGTTTTGTCTACCTATTATTAGATAAAGACAGCGCTCGCGTTCAGGCGCTATTTGATGGGGTAAAATCAGGTCAAGGTTTTGACTTAGCGGAGGTGATGGACACCGTGCATGCGCGTTATGGCTTTGCCGCGGGTAAATCCACTCATAGTGACCGTTTGCACACCATTAAAACGCTGTATGAGCAGTATGGCGAACTCGTTGATCCGCATACCGCGGACGGTATCAAAGTCGCCAAAGAATTGCAGCAAGACGGCGAAGTTATCATTTGTGCCGAAACCGCCTTACCGGTTAAATTTGCCGAAACCATCATCGAGGCAATTGGAGCCATAGATATCGAGCGTCCTGCCCATACCCAAGGTTTAGAGGATTTAGAGCAACATGTTATCGTCTTAGATAATGATGCTGAGCTGGTTGCTGAACAAATCCGTCAGCAAGTTACTCCTAATTTGACCTAAATTATCCGGTATCAGTAATCTGTTTCACGTGAAACTTTTTATCAGTTTAATAAGCCGTCACTGACTCAATAATAGAGTGTGACGGCTTTTTAATGGGCGTTTATTTTTGTTGATATCCTTGGCTTGTTCAACCCTGACTGAGCTAAATATCGTCAAGCTTATGGCGCACTTTATCGGTAATGGGCGGCGGATTTATTTTTTTGTAAAAAGGTGTCTAAAACTATGCTATGGTGCTTATAATTGTAATTTTTATTGGTTGAGCAGTGGGTGCTGCCTTTTTAAGTTAAGCATTTTTGCTAAGCGCTGGTTATTTTGGGTGAGTATGCCGTAAAATAGCCCTAAGCCCTGCCTCCGACATACCTAAAACTTGTGGAAATAACCATGAAAATAAGTCTAAACGCACTAGCAAAAGCGCTATTGATGACCGCATTTAGTAGTGCGCTGCTACTCAGTACTGCCCATGCCAATAACCCCGCGCCGACCATTAAAGCGGATGCCCCTAACCGTTATATCGTCAAAAAAGGCGATACCTTGTGGGATATATCAGGGCGTTATTTGGATAGCCCGTGGCGCTGGAAAGAGATTTGGGCGACCAATAAGCAAATTAAAAACCCCAATCTGATTTATCCTGATGACATTCTTATTTTATGTATTATTCAAGGCAAAACCTTAATTGGGGTAGATACGGGCGAAGGCTGTGCAGGGGTCGAAAAACAGCTGAGCGGTCAAGTCACGAGCACGAGCGTCGCGATTACCTCAACGGCAAATAGTATTCCGGCGATTCCACGTTCTGCCATTCAGCATTGGCTGGATAAAACCTTGATTGTTAATCCTGTAGATTTTGACAGTACGCCCTATATTTTGGCATCAAAAAAGCGTAATTTAATCACCGGTAGTGGCGATAAGGTTTATGCTAAAGGGGTGCCGCTCATTATTGGTCAGCGCTATGGCGTGTACCGTAAAGGTGAGCCGTATGTCGACCCTGTCACGCAAAAAGTGATTGGTTTAGAGGTCACGCAAGTGGCGACGGGGCTTGCGACTGGCTTGACTGATAACGTCACCAGCTTAGAGCTGACTGCCAGTTATGGTAAAGAGGTGCGTGAGGGCGATAGAGTCTTTGTTGAATTAGATAATGCCATTCCGCCTGTGTTTAATCCCACGCCTGCCAGTGTCAGCCGCGGTGGTATGGTGGTACGAGTGATGAACTCTATCAATTCGGCAGCCCGCGGTAGTGTGGTGGCGGTGAATTTAGGACGGTTGCAAGGCGCAAAACCAGGCGATGTCTTAACGGTTTATCAAAAAGGTCCTTTGGTGCGCGATGTGATGGACAATGATACTCCAGTGCGTCTGCCAAGTGAGCAAAGCGGTATGGTGATGATATTTAATAGCTTTGATGATATCAGCTATGCTTATGTGCTGGACTCTGAGCTGCCCATTAATATTGGTGATCAGTTGCTACCACCGCCTTATTTATAAGGCACTATATTGAAGTATGGCTGAATAATACCTTAACGAGCCCATCATTATGCCGCCACTCACCACAGCTTTGACAGAACATCAGCGTGCCGTCTTGGCATTATGGTACGAGGTAAATGCGTCGCTGGCAGCTTATGATAAGCTGGTCAGTGGTTTTGGCAGTGCGCTGTCTGCGTGGTCGGCAACAGCGAGTGCATGGCGTGAGTTGGGGATTCATAGTGCGCATATTAAGCGCCATGAGCAGCCTCTTGAGACGGCGACGAGTATTGAGGCCATTGAGCAGGCAGTGGCGGCAGGCAAGTATCAGCTTATCTTTAAAGAGCAGCCTGAGTATCCGGCGCAGTTATTACAGATTTATGACCCACCGCCTTTATTATTTTGCCGTGGTAATATGGAGCGCTTGCAACAAGTTCAAATCGCTATCGTCGGCAGTCGCAAGCCCACCGCGCATGCCCAAAAGACTACTTTTGATATGGCGCAATATCTGGCTCAGTACGGTTATATCATCACCAGTGGTTTGGCGATGGGGGTGGATAAGCGCGCGCATTTAGGCGCACTGGCTCAAATAGACCCAGCATATCAAGGACGTACTATTGGTGTAATGGGCACGGGTATTGATGTGTATTATCCCAATCATCATGACCTGTTATTTAGCCAAATTATCGACCAAGGCGGCTGTATTATCAGCGAGCTGCTACCGCATACGTTGCCGCATAAACATACCTTTCCACGCCGCAATCGTTTGGTTGCCGGTCTGAGCATTGCCACTATTGTCACCGAAGCGGCGGTTAAAAGTGGCTCACTGATTACCGCGCGTCTGAGCGCTGAGCAGGGCAAGCAAGTTTTTGCAATTCCAAGCCACATTGATAATAGTAATGCTGAAGGCTGTCATCACCTGATACGGGAAGGCGCGACGCTCATTTATCATCCGCAGCAAGTGATAGATGAAGTGGGTTTACAGCTTAATATTCAGCGGCTGCCTAGTCCCTCTAATAGACCCTCTAATCGCCCTGCGCAGACCCCAAGCCCTTTACCTAAAGTCACTCACCGCCATCCATCACATCCTCATCAACCGCCAGATAATAAATCCTCTATAGCATATGAGCCGTCAACAGTCCAAGTTATGAGCGTCAGCATCCCTGAGCATTTAGAGGCGCTATATCAGCAGCTTGACTGGCATGGACAAGATTTAGATGCTTTATTGAGCAGCACTAAAATGGTAACGCCACAGCTTATCGGTCAACTGATGGAGCTTGAGTTACTCGGTACAATTAGTGTACAAGGGGGGCGTTATTTACGGGTTTAGACTATAATGGCACTTACTCATTATTACTCAAAACTATTTATGTTATGTCATCTACTGCCCTGATTACTCACTCTATGATGCAAGCGGCTCAGTGGCTCAGCCAAGGGCATCTGCTTGCCTATCCGACCGAAAGCGTTTGGGGTATCGGCTGCGACCCTTTTAACCAAAGGGCTGTTGCGCAATTACTCCTCCTCAAACAGCGCCCAATAGATAAAGGCATGATAGTGGTCACTGATAGCGCCGCGCGGCTTTTGCCTTTACTTGAGCCTCTGAATGTCAATCAGCGCCAACGCATTCTCGATAGCTGGACAATCGCGCCCAATGCCCAACACAAACAAGCGCATACGTGGCTGTTACCGCTACCTGAATCGCTCAGTGTGCCCATTCCAACATGGATTACCGGCGTACATCATAGCGTCGCGGTACGAGTCATTGCTCATCCGCTCATTCAACAGCTGTGCGCGCAAATGCTATCCGCTGATAACCCTTATGGCTTTATCGTCTCCACCAGTTGTAACCCATCAAATCAGCCGCCTGCGGTCTCACTCATGCAAGCACAAAGCTACTTTAAAAATCATCAATATGCTGAGCATATCGGTTACTTGCAAGGTGAAACCTTAGGGTATCAGCTGCCCAGTCAAATCCATGACGCGCTAAGCGGGCAAGTGATTCGCTAACCTCCAACGCATCCTCTCGCTAGAGATATCGTGCCGATTAAGAGGCATATTAGGCATATTTCTTATAAAAACCGCTTAAAGACCGCTTAAAAACCAAGTAACCAAAATCCTGCAAAAGCTGTTTTGACAAGCCAATCAAAACAGACCACGATGTGGATAAAGGTCGCTATTCATAACAAGTTAATACTTAAGCTATGTCAGTTATTTATGGCATCATAAAAAAAGGAAGGGGTTAATGAATATTTTAATCAGCGGTGGCACAGGATTTTTAGGTAGTGCCTTTAGTAAGCAGATTATAGCGCGCTATCACAGTCAAAATAAAGCGCTACAAGTCACTTGGCTTACGCGTGATAGCCGTCAAAAGCATCCTGCCACTATTCATTTACTGACCTATGATGAATTAGCGCAAACGGATAATAGCTACGATGTTATTTTAAATTTGGCGGGTGCAGGTATTGCAGATTCGCGCTGGAGCGACTCGCGTAAAGAGACCCTGCTTGCCAGTCGAGTGCAGCCTACGGAGTCCATACTGGCGTTTATTGCGCGTAGTCGTGTGAAGCCTAAATTATTGGTCAGTGGTTCAGCGATTGGTTGGTATGGCACCCAAGGTGATAAGCCACTGACAGAAAGTAGCGATTATGAGGCGGATTTTTCGCATAAGCTGTGTGAGGATTGGGAGCAGCTGGCATTGCAAGCGACTGGATATGGAGTGCCTGTTGCTATCGTGCGTACGGGGGTGGTGATGCATCCTGCAGGCGGTATGCTGGGCAAATTACGCTTGCCGTTTAAGATGGGCGTTGGTGGGCAACTGGGCGCTGGCACCCAAATCATGAGCTGGATTAGCCGTGAGGATTGGGTGGGGGCGACGATATTTATCATTGAGCAGCACCTCACAGGCAAGGCGCTGCTGCAAGGTGAGCATGCCCTAAAGACCCTAAACGATACGCCTGCAGTGGTTTATAACCTGACGGCGCCTCATCCCGTGAGTAATCATAGTTTTACCAAAACTTTTGGGGCATGGCTACAGCGTCCGACCTTTTTTACCTTGCCAGAGTTTTTGCTCAAACTGATGTTTGGGGAGATGTCTACCCTGTTGATTGATGGGCAAAAGGTGTTACCCAAAGCACTGCTAGATGCCGGTTATGAGTTTAAGCAGCCCACACTCAAGCAAGCCTTAGAGCAGCAAAGCTAAGTATCCCCTATCATTTGTACAGCGCTATCATAGTTTCATGTGAAACCTAATGCCGCGAGTAGCCTTTTAACTTTAGGGTAGTGGCGTTATCAGCTAAGATAGCGCGACCCCTTTTTTGACTAGATATTATTATGTGGTTTTTCATTGTTTTTACTCAGCTACTTGCCGTCATTACTAGTACTATTTTATGGTGGTTGATACTGCCCAAAAAACGCCGTAGTCAACTTATTTTAGTCGCGAGCGTTTTTAGTATTAATAATATCGTGCTCGCTTATGGACTGAGTGAGTTTTGGGGCGAGCGTTTCCATGTCTATTTAGTGGTTGGTATTTTGCAAGGCTTTATGGGCTATGCGCTGCTGATAACCGCTGTTATCGCTTTATTTTATAATAAAGGGCTAAAAAAACGCGCCTCTCCCCTAGCGCTGCGAGGCACGGCGGTTGGTATGTATATCGGGATTGTGAGTCTGGCGCTATTTAATGCCTATTCGCCGGTGGTGCATCATGTCACCGTGAGTATCGATAAGCCGCTGGCTAAGCCTTTGAGCATTGCATTACTCTCTGATACTCATTTAGGGCGTTGGTTTGGTAATCGGCAAATCGATAAAATGGTGAGCTTAGTTGACGCGCACAATCCTGATGTGGTGCTGATAGCGGGTGATATTATGAATGATACTACCATCGCTTATGACAGCACCAACATGCATCAGCGCTTATCAAGGTTGACCGCGCCACTGGGGGTTTATGCCACTTTGGGGAATCATGATTATTTGGGCTATGAGGCGCAAATCGCGGCAGCGGTCGAGCGGGCAGGTATCAAGGTGCTGGATAATAAAAGTGTGCGCCTTGATGAGTCGGTCTGGCTGATAGGACGCTCAGATGATACGGATTTGACGCGCTTATCCACCGCAGAGTTACTGACACAAGTGGATACGGATCAGCCGGTGATATTTTTGGAACATCAACCGAGCACTATTGATGAAGTCAGTGGTTTTCCTATTGATTTACATCTATCAGGACATACCCATGGTGGGCAGATATTTCCCTTAACCACCTTAATGAGATGGTTTACGCCGCTGGCATATGGCAGTAAACAGCTTAATGACACGCATTTTTTAGTAACCTCAGGCTATGGTATCGGCGCAGTACCGTTTAGACTCGGCACGCGCTCTGAGATTTGGATGATTAAGCTACAAGGCAAAAGTTAAAACCATATGTTTAAAAAAACGCTATTTGCTTCAATAACGCTATTTGTTTTATAAAATAAACATCAGTGACGTTAAATTAAATACCTGTCGCCGATTTAAAAGCGGCTTCATCATAATTTTCGCTATGAGTCACCACCACTAATCCTTTGTCTATATTGACATTGACCCATTTGACACCCGTTACACTATTGCCTTTAGTGACTAAGTCTTCGGCAGTGTCTTTGTCTGTAATCGTCACGTTATAGCAGCTCTGAGGCATGATATTTTCCTATAGTTATCATTATTGATTGAGCTATATTTTATATTAAAACCCCAAAACTTTATATTGTTATTACTAAGCGTGAGGAAGTCAAGAGAGCTGTTAGTTTTAGGCGGCAAGCATGAGTTGCGCCTCGATAATCTCAGCGACAAATCTGGCAAAGTCAGCAATGATATATTCTGTCTCGCGCTTGATACCTTGATGGACGCTCATAAAATGAATAAAACCATGCGGTGCGCCCATTACGGTATGGCTGTTGACCTTAATGCCATGACTTTGCAGCTGCTCAGCATAAGCAAACGCCTCATCTCGTAAAATATCCAGCTCAGCGGCAACGATGTAAGTCGGGCAGAGCTGACGGTTATCGCCTAGCATCGGTGAGACGAGGACATGGCGACGATGCAGAGGACTGCGCTGCATATAAGCGGCACTAAATACTACGATATCATCATGATCAAGCAGTAACCCTTGACCGTAGAGCGCCCAACTGGGGTAGTCAATCTCGGTATCGGTCACTGGATATAAGGGCAATTGCGCGAGAGGCGGCGGTAAGTTTTGTAGTTGATTGATGGTTTTTTGACCGGCAACGCCCAAATCTGACCATGCTTGCTCATCTACTGTAGTCACTTGCTGCGCAATCAAATTTGCCAAACAGCCCCCTGCACTATCGCCCGCTAAGACGATACGTGCTGATGATGCACCTAAGGTATGGCTATGTTGACTCAGCCACTGATACGCAGCGATACCATCTCGCAGGGCAGTAGGTGCCGCGTGTTCAGGCGCAAGTCGATAATCCACGCTAACCACCGCCCAGCCTGTTTGCGCGCACAGCGTATGACAAAATTCATGATGGGTATCGGCATCGCCAATACAAAACCCGCCGCCATGAAAATACAGCATCACCACCTCATCAGGATTGGGAGGATTGGTGCTATCGGCACAGGCTCGATAGCAGCGCACTCTCATCTCACCGTCATCCGCATCGGCAATCTGTTTATCCTGCCAATGAACGGTAATGGCGTCTTTTTTACTGATAAAGTTAAGCTGATTGAGCCGATTGCTACTGGCTTGCCGCCAGACTTTAGGGTCTTGCATCGCGACCGCATCCGCGGCAAAGCGTTGACGCAGACCTGCCAGTTTTGAGAGCTGCAACGGCTTTTTAAGCTTACCATTGACTGCCAAAATCAAGCGCAAATGCGCATTGGCATGCAGATACTGCTTGGAGGTCGGACCCTTTAAGTAGCTTACAAAATTCTCTAATAAAGGCGCTGGCAAGTAGCCTAAACTCTTTAAGACGAAATGTAGCGCATGCTGCTGATAATGCGCTAGCGGCTCGCACTGTAATAATTTTTCGGCAAGAGATAAGCGCTTATCCTGTAACTCAGCCGCTAAACGCTTGTATTGGATGCTCTCATCTTGTCCTAAAGCGGCAGGGTTGATGTGGGTTGCGGTTTTACTCACTTGCGTATTGAAGCGGTTATATAGTGATGTCGGTATCATAAACCTAACACTCCTTATTCATTGGTGAGATGGCGGCATTATAGGCAGGCTTTAGGGCATAATAAAACACCCTGTGCTGACATTAAGTAGGATTTAGTTACTATTAAGCTGTTTAAGCGTAACCGCTGATGCCTGCCAAAAGGGCGGCAGAGTGTATTTGAGCGCCGTAATCATCAAGGCGCTAGCCAATCTATCGCTGTTTGCCAGCGATATGCCTCCAATTATAAAAAATCAAGCCTTTTAGGCTTGAAATTTACCCTCACAACCTTTATCAAGCCACTAATGACATCGTATTATAAAAGTTAATGATTCAATAGCAGTCGTCAGGTCACGACTGAAATAAAAAGCACTTATTAAAAGCACTTATTAAAAACCATCTATTAAAAATCACGAGGAGTTATCATGACTGAACAGAGCCAAAATACCGCCCATAATAATCTAGAGTCAGCAGCTGACAGCGTTTTAGAGACCACCATGGACGAGTTTGCTCCACAAGCCAATCCCGATGAGCGCGTCACTATCGACAATGATATTGACCTAAGTGTCTTTGAGGCGCGCATTAAAGAGCTAGAAGGCGAGGTCAAGCAAGCCAAAGAAACCACCGCGCGCGCCAATGCCGAAGCTTACAATGCCCAAAAACGCATGGAACAAGAAGCCGATAAAAGTAAAAAATTCGCCCTACAAAAATTTGCCAAAGAGCTGTTAGAAGTGGTCGATAACTTAGAGCGGGCTATCGAAAATGCGACTGATGCCGACCCTATCACTGAAGGCGTCAAGCTGACTCACAAAGCCCTGCTCGATGTCCTCAATAAAAACGGCATCAGCGTCATTGACCCACAAGGCGATAAATTCGATGCAGACTTCCATGAAGCAGTCGGGATTGACCCAGAAGCGGCGCCTGATACCGTCGGTACAGTATTGCAAAAAGGCTATAGCTTAAATGGTCGTCTATTGCGCCCAGCCATGGTACGCGTTGGACAATAATAAAAATAAGTCACTTAAAAACAGCCTTAACCTGATTGAAAGTGTGGATATTCACAAAACTTCACACAAAAAAAAGTATTTGTGCAAGCAGTCACTTGAAAAAATGCCCGCGTAAACCGATATAAGGCAACAAGTGACCACTTAAGGTCTGATATACCCGTGCAATAAGGCGGGTACTATATAAACATTGGCAACACTATATTAAAATTGGAGTAATAAATTATGGCTAAAGTTATTGGTATTGATTTAGGTACAACCAACTCATGTGTGGCAGTACTCGAAGGCGACACGGTCAAAATCATCGAAAACGCTGAAGGGACGCGTACCACACCTTCAATCGTAGCCTATAAAGATGATGAAACCCTCGTTGGTCAATCAGCGAAACGTCAAGCCGTCACCAACCCAAACAATACTTTATTTGCGATTAAGCGTCTAATCGGTCGCCGTTTCGATGATAAAGTCGTCCAAAAAGACATCGGTATGGTGCCATACAAAATCGCTAAAGCCGATAACGGCGATGCGTGGGTCGAAATCAACGGCAAAAAATTGGCACCACCACAAGTTTCTGCTGAAATCTTGAAAAAAATGAAAAAGACCGCCGAAGATTATCTAGGCGAAACTGTCACTGAAGCGGTCATTACCGTTCCCGCTTACTTTAATGACTCACAGCGTCAAGCCACTAAAGATGCGGGTAAAATCGCCGGTCTTGATGTGAAACGTATCATTAACGAACCTACTGCTGCTGCGCTTGCTTATGGTATGGATAAGAAAAAAGGCGATAGTACGGTTGCGGTTTATGACTTAGGTGGCGGTACTTTTGACGTATCGATTATCGAAATCGCTGACGTTGATGGCGAGCAGCAATTTGAAGTATTAGCGACCAACGGTGATACGTTCCTCGGCGGTGAAGACTTTGACTCAGCGTTGATTGATTACCTAGTCAATGAATTCAAAAAAGAGCAAGACGTCAACCTAAAAGGTGACTCACTGGCGATGCAGCGTCTAAAAGAAGCGGCAGAAAAAGCGAAAATTGAGCTATCAAGT
>DAIPIF010000003.1:13602-24111 GCA_036770925.1 Psychrobacter sp. | reverse complement strand
TGAAAGACAATTATGATCTAGTCGTCATCGGCGGCGGTCCTGGTGGTTATGAAGCTGCCATTCGTGCCGGTCAATTGGGTATGAGCGTGGCTTGTATCGAAAAACGCGTCCATAAAGGTGAGCCCGCTCTTGGCGGTACGTGCTTAAACGTCGGTTGTATCCCCTCAAAAGCCCTGCTCGATAGCTCACATCGCTATGAAGCGACTAAGCACGATCTTGGTGAACATGGTATCAAAACTGGCGATGTGACCATCGATATCGAAAAAATGATTGAGCGTAAAGACAATATCGTTAATCAATTAACCGGCGGTATTGCGGCGTTATTAAAAGGTAATGGCGTGGACTGGCTACAAGGCTGGGGCACGTTGGAAGATGGCACAGGCGCGGATAAAAAAGTTAAATTTACCGCACTTGCTGATGAATCAGAAACCACTATCACTGCCAAAAACGTCATTTTAGCCGCAGGGTCTGTACCGATTGATATCCCTGTTGCCAAAACAGACGGCGAGCGTATCGTTGATTCTACTGGAGCACTTGATTTCACTGAAGTGCCTAAGCGTTTGGGCGTCATCGGTGCAGGCGTTATCGGTTTGGAGCTCGGTTCTGTGTGGCGTCGTTTGGGCGCGGAAGTGGTGATTTATGAAGCCCTTCCTGAATTTTTGGCTGCTGCTGACAACGATATGTCAAAAGAAGCGGCGAAAATGTTCAAAAAACAAGGCTTAGACATTCGCGTTGATACCAAAGTCACTCATGCCGAAGTCAAAGGCGATCAAGTCATCGTGACCAGTGAAACCAAAGGCGAAGCCTTGGATGAGAGCTTTGACAAATTAATCGTTTGTGTCGGTCGCCGCGCTTATTCTGAAAAATTGCTAGGGGATGACAGCGGCATTCAATTGACCGAACGTGGTCTTATCGATGTCAATGACCAGTGCAAAACCAATCTCGATGGCGTCTATGCCATCGGCGACTTAGTACGTGGTCCTATGCTTGCGCATAAAGCCATGGAAGAGGGCATGATGGCGGTTGAGCGCATTCATGGCGAAAAAGCCCAAGTCAACTATGATACGATTATCAACGTCATCTATACCCATCCAGAAATCGCATGGGTCGGTTTGACCGAGCAAGAAGCAGAAGCGGCAGGTTATGAGGTTAAAACAGGCTCATTTAATCTAGCGGCAAACGGTCGTGCTTTAGCGCAAAGTGAAGCGCAAGGCTCTATCAAAGTGGTAGCCGATGCCAAAACAGACCGTCTATTAGGTATGCACGCTATCTGTGCCGGTGCCGGCGACATCGTCCATCAAGGGATGATTGCGATGGAATTTGTCTCTAGTATCGAAGACTTGCAATTGATGACTTTTGCACATCCAACGATTTCAGAAGCCGTCCATGAAGCCGCATTGTCAGCAGATGGTCGCGCGATTCATGCGATTCAACGCAAGAAGCGTAAAAAATAAGTATTATTAATAACTTAAGTCAGCGTAATGGCAGTCTCTACCACTCATGAGCTGCCGCTAGTCGCTGCAGGACTCTAGCGGCTATCTATAAAAATGCGCGAAACGAAATGTTGTCGCGCATTTTTTATCGGTGCTGATGAATCGTTCATCATTAAAAATAAGGGACATAATCCATGAATTTACATGAGTATCAAGCAAAAGAGCTGCTAAAAAGCTACGGCTTGCCCATTCAAGAAGGCATCGTCGCTTATAGTGGCGATGAAGCCGCTGCCGCTTTTGATAAAACGCCAACGGACATTGCAGTTATCAAAGCGCAAGTCCATGCGGGCGGACGCGGTAAAGCGGGCGGGGTTAAATTAGTCAAAACTCGTGAAGAAGCCAAAGCCGTTGCGGATGCGCTTATCGGCACCAATCTAGTGACTTTTCAGACCGATGCTGAGGGTCAACCGGTTAACTTTGTGTTGGTTGCCGAAGATATGTATCCGGTACAAACCGAGTTGTATCTCGGCGCGGTGGTTGATCGCTCCACTCGCCGTATCACCTTTATGGCATCGACTGAAGGCGGCGTCGATATCGAAGAAGTTGCCCATAAAACGCCTGAGAAAATCTTTAAGGTCAGTGTTGACCCTTTAGTGGGTCTCATGCCGTATCAAGCGCGTGAAGTGGGCTTTAAGCTTGGGTTAGAGGGCAAACAAATCAATCAATTTGTCAAAATCATGACCGGTGCGTATCAGGCCTTTATCGACAATGATTTTGCATTATTAGAGGTCAACCCATTAGCCGTACGTGAAAATGGCGAGATTGTCTGTGTCGATGGCAAAATCGGTATCGACTCAAATGCCCTGTATCGTTTGCCTAAAATTGCCGCGCTACAAGACAAAACCCAAGAAAATGAGCGTGAGCTCAAAGCGGCTGAGTTTGATTTAAACTATGTTGCCCTAGAGGGTAATATCGGTTGTATGGTCAACGGTGCTGGTCTTGCGATGGCAACCATGGACATCATTAAACTGTATGGCGGCAAGCCTGCTAACTTTTTGGACGTCGGCGGCGGTGCTACCAAAGATCGCGTCGTCGAAGCCTTTAAGATTATCCTAGAGGACAGCAGTGTTGAGGGTGTTTTAATTAATATCTTTGGCGGTATCGTGCGCTGCGACATGATTGCAGAAGCGATTATTGCCGCGGTCAAAGAAGTGGATGTGCAAGTGCCGGTCGTTGTGCGCTTAGAGGGTAATAATGCTGAAAAGGGTTTACAGATTTTAAAAGAATCTGGTCTCAAGTTGACGCCCGCTCAAGGACTTGCCGATGCCGCCCAAAAAGTGGTCTCTGCGGTAACCACAGGCATTGTTTACTAAATAAGCGACCATAATGAGGATAAAATAATGAGTGTATTAATTGATAAAAATACCAAAGTATTGGTACAAGGTTTTACGGGTAGAAACGGAACCTTCCATTCTGAACAAGCTATCGAATACGGCACCAAAATTGTCGGCGGTGTCACCCCGGGTAAAGGCGGTCAAACCCATTTAGGACTACCTGTTTTTAATACCATGGCGGAAGCTATGGAAGTTACCCAAGCGGATGCTTCAGTTATTTATGTGCCCGCGCCTTTTGTGTTAGATTCTATCGTTGAAGCGGTGGATGCGGGCGTCAAATTAATTGTCGTCATCACCGAAGGCGTGCCCACCATCGATATGCTCAAAGCCAAGCGCTATCTCGAGGCAGCAGACGGCGTGCGTCTGGTCGGTCCTAACTGCCCCGGTGTCATCACCCCAGGTCAGTGTAAAATCGGTATTATGCCAGGGCACATTCATCTGGCGGGCAAAGTCGGCATCATCTCACGCTCAGGTACGCTGACCTATGAAGCAGTGGCGCAAACCACTAAGCTGGGCTTTGGTCAGTCCACTTGTATCGGAATCGGCGGCGACCCTATCCCAGGGATGAATCAGATTGACGCCCTAAAGCTGTTCCAAGACGACCCACAAACCGAAGCGATTATCTTAATCGGTGAGATTGGTGGCACGGCTGAAGAAGAGGCGGCGGCGTATATTAAAGATAACGTCACCAAGCCCGTCGTCGGTTATATCGCTGGTGTGACCGCGCCTGAAGGTAAGCGCATGGGTCATGCAGGAGCGATTATCTCAGGTGGTCAAGGAACGGCTGAAGAAAAATTCAAAGCCTTTGAAGATGCCGGTATCGCTTATACCCGCGACCCCTCAAAGCTGGGTGAAAAACTCAAAGAAGTCACTGGTTGGTCATAGCATCAGCACTGAGGCTTAAAACTGTCTTGATATCGCATAAAGACACTTCTACAATGAAGTGTCTTTTTTGTTTTTATAACATATAAAATAGAACGTAAAATAGGATAAAAAATCAACTTAGGATGATGATAAGCATGAGCCAAAAAATACTAGTGACTGGTGGTGCAGGCTATATCGGCACGCATACCTGTATCGCTTTGCATGCCGCGGGCTACGAGATGGTGGTCTATGATAATTTATCCAATAGCAGTTTGGAGGCTATGCAGCGAGTTTCTGCCTTAATCGGGCAGCCTATCGAATTCATTGAAGGTGATATTCGCGATGCTGAGTGCTTACGCCAAGTCTTTGCCGCGCATCAGTTCTTTGGGGTCATTCACTTTGCGGGACTCAAAGCCGTCGGTGAGTCGGTCGAAAAACCGCTCTGGTATTATGATAATAATGTCAGTGGCACCATTACTTTGCTGCAAATGATGCAGGAGTATGCGGTTAAAAACTTTATATTTTCATCGTCGGCAACGGTGTATGGCGACCCTGAAAGCCTGCCTATCACTGAGGAATCAAAGCGCTCTTGCACCAATCCTTATGGTCAAAGCAAGCTGACGGTTGAATATATCTTAGAGGATTTATCGCGCGCGGATAGGGCTTTAAATCTGATAACGTTGCGATATTTTAATCCTGTAGGCGCGCATCCATCAGGACAAATTGGCGAAGACCCTAATGATATTCCCAATAATTTAATGCCCTATATCTCGCAAGTGGCAGTGGGTAAACTTGAGCAATTAAGCATCTTTGGTAATGACTATGCCACCGTTGATGGCACGGGAGTACGCGACTTTATTCATGTCACTGATCTTGCACAAGGGCATGTGGCAGCTTTAGAGTATCTCAAACAGCAAAATAAGCCAGTAGGTTTTTTGCCGATTAATCTCGGCAGCGGCAAAGGCACGTCGGTGTTAGAATTGGTCAGCGCGTTTACTCAGGTTACCGCACAACCTATTGCCTATCAGTTTGCGCCGCGCCGCGCCGGTGATATTGCCAGCTGTTATGCCAGTGCAGATAAAGCAAAAGAGCTGCTGAACTGGGAGGCAAAACTCTCCATCAATGCGATGTGTGAGGATACGTGGCGCTGGCAACGCAATAATCCAACAGGTTACGGTCGCTGCTAAGCCATCTGACGTAACCCTTAATTTTTAATAACGCTATCAACTTATAATAACTGAATTTGAATATACTATGATGCATAAAATTACTCACGCCGTTATCCCTGTTGCAGGCTTTGGTACGCGTATGCTGCCACTGTCCAAGTCTGTACCCAAAGAGCTATTACCGCTTGGCAATCGTCCTGCCATTCATTATGTGGTGGAGGAAGCGATTGCCGCTGGTATCAAGCACATTGTGCTGGTCGGGCACGCCCAAAAAAGTGCGATTGAAAACTATTTCGATATCAATGCTGAGCTGGATCATCAGCTGCGCCATAAAGGCAAAGAGGCGCTGGCGGATAGTCTCAACTGGTTACCGGATGATGTGAGCGTGTCGATGATACGCCAAGGCAAAGCACTGGGTTTGGGTCATGCGGTATTGGCGGCGCGTCCTATTATCGGCGCGCATGATTTTGCCGTCCTGCTCCCTGATGTGGTGCTCGACCCTTTTACCACTGACCTGCATACCGATAATTTAGCTTTTATGATACATGCCTTTAATCAGGATAAGCATTCGCAAATACTGGTGGATAAGGTTGCGGATGAGGAGGTGCATAAATACGGCATTGCTAAGTTAATTGATGCGAGTGCTGTTCATGCTATCAATGCTAAGCAAGAGAGTAATGCCAGTTTTAAAGTCGCCAGTTTTGTAGAAAAGCCTACTGTAGCAGAGGCGCCGTCTAATTTGGCGGTGGTGGGGCGTTATGTGTTTAGCAATCAGATTTTTGATTATCTGGCAAATACTAAAGCCTCCGTCGGCGGTGAAATTCAGCTGACCGATGCCATTGATGCGCTGATTAGCGAATATGGGGTCAATGTCACCACTATGCGCGGCAACAGTTATGATGCGGGGGATATGCGCTCTTATATGCAAGCGTTTATCTACTTTGCTCAGCAGCAGCTGCACGTTTAAAAACCCAGAGAGTCATAATATAAGCGAACGAGTCATACTATGCAGAACAGCACGTCTAAAGATAGCTACAGTAGCGCCCGCCGCTCACCCTATTGGAAGCAGTTGCAAGCGCTTGCCGAGCAGCCGTGGTCATTAGCAGAGTTATTTGCCCAAGACCGCGCGCGCACCACGTGCTTTAGCAGCCAAGCGGGTGCGCTATATATGGATTATAGCAAGCAGTGTATCGATGAGACGGTGCTGGCGGCTTTATTAAATTTAGCCAAAAGCAGTGAATTATCACGCCGCATTGAGGCGTTATTGCAAGGCGCGATGGTCAATACCAGTGAGCAGCGCGCCGCCCTGCATACCGCCTTACGCTTGCCGGCAAGTGCCACCCTACAAGTGGGGACGCAAGATGTCGTCGCGGAGGTGCATCACAGCTTGGCACAAGTGGAGCGCTTGTCACAGCGTATCCGTAGCGGCACCTGGCGCGGGTTTTCGGGCAAAGCCATCACTGATGTGGTTAATATCGGGGTGGGCGGTTCTGATTTGGGACCTTTGATGGCAGCGACGGCGCTTGATGCGTGGGCAGATACCGATATTAGGGTACATTTTGTCTCTAATATGGACGGCTCGCAACTCGATAATTTGCTAAAGCGGCTCAATGCCGAGACCACGCTATTTATTATCTCCTCCAAATCCTTTGGGACGGTTGATACGTTATCCAATGCCAAGACGGCGCTGTCGTGGCTATTGGCAACGGCTTCATTGCGCGCAGGGACGCAGGATAGCGTCTTGCGTCGGCATTTTATTGGTATATCAGCTAATAGTGAAAAGATGAGCGCGTGGGGCATTCACAGCGAGCATCAGTTGCAGCTGTGGGAGTGGGTCGGCGGACGGTTTTCGTTATGGTCAGCGATTGGGCTGGCGTTGGCAATTCGTATCGGTATGGCGCAGTTTCGGGAGCTTTTGGCAGGGGCGCACAGTATGGATGAGCACTTTGCCCATACTGAATTTGACCATAATTTGCCAGTATTATTGGGGCTGCTTGCGGTTTGGAACAGCACCTTTTTGCATATTCATGCGCATACGGTGCTGCCTTATGATGGGCGTTTGCGCTATTTGCCCAGTTACTTGACTCAGCTTGAGATGGAGAGTAACGGTAAGTCGGTGACTCATGATGGCACCCATATTGATTATGATACCTGTCCGATTCTGTGGGGTGAGATTGGCTCAGATGCGCAGCACGCCTTTTATCAGTTGCTGCATCAGGGCACGCAGCATGTTTCTTGCGATTTTATCGCTTGTGTGCGGCATTATAGTGATGATGTGGTTAATAGCAAAAATGCCTCTCTTCAAAATCAGCATCAGCTGTCACTATCGAATTGTTTGGCACAAAGTCGGGTACTGGCTTTTGGTAATGCGGCAATTAGCACGGAGGCAGCCAGCTGTGATGCCGATAAATATAAGCGTTACCGCGGTAATCAGCCGTCAACGACGATACTGATTGATGAGTTGACGCCGCACAGCTTAGGCGCGCTGATTGCGCTGTATGAGCATAAAGTGTATGTGATGGCGAGTATTTGGGACATCAATCCGTTTGACCAATGGGGTGTTGAGATGGGTAAACAGATGGCTGAGAGTGTCTATGACGCCTTGCAACAACAGCACAGCGCCGCATTCGATAGCTCCACCAATCAGTTGTTGCAGCATATTAAGCAGCTATCTTAGCGTGTCATTTTTTATTATTTACCATCCCAATATTTTGTTATCAAAATTTTTGCCATCAAAAAAGGCTATCAGATGTCCATAAATTCAAACCCTGCCAATCATAGTCAGGTCATTCATAATCCTATCCCTAATAAATCAGCAGTCTGCGTGCTTATCGGTCATAGTATTGAGGCGATTACCAGTGCGGTGGTGCTGGCAAGTTTGGGACAACCGGTACATCTCTATGCCGATATCGCCACGCTAGAGCGCAATCTACAGCAGTATAGCTTTGAGCGGCATCTGCAAGCACTTTGGCAGCTATACACTCAGCAGCAGCAAATTATCAGCCGCCCGCTAGCCGATAATGCAGCGGCGCTGATTAAAAATTATGAAGTGCCAAAAACGGCTGATAAAAATACAGAGAATGCTCCGTCAACCGCTCAGCTTTATTGGTTGTTTTTAGAGAGTATCCAAAGCGACTGGTCAGATGACAGCTGGATAACCGCCTTTAATCATAGTCAGCAGCAAACGCTGCCGCTGATTATAAGCGGTATTGAGGCGCTCGGGCATATCGCTGCATTAGCCGCGCGCTTGCAACGGGCTTGGGTGTATTATGTGCCTTTTGTATTTTTGCAAGATGGCGATGCGTATAGCTCGATGCTAAAACCATCGCTGTGGTTGCTTGGCGAAAAAACGCCTCAGAGTAGCCACAAACTAACCGCCTTGCAGCCCTTGATGCAATACGCGCAGGCGCAGCATACCGCGGACATTGCCACTATTGAATTTGCCCGCAGCAGTATTATGGCGATGCTAGCGACACGAGTCAGCTTTATGAATGAGATGTCGCGTTTGGCGGACAGCCATCAGCTTGATATTCAAGCCGTCAGTCACATTATGGGTTTGGATAAGCGGGTGGGCAGCAGCTACTTGCAGGCAGGTTGGGGCTTTGGTGGTCATACTTTGCCCCAAGAGCTCGATAAGTTGCAGCAATCGGGTCAGACAAAAAGTGTCGCTATGCCGTTATTGCAGTCCGTAATGCATATTAATGAAGACCAAAAAGAGCTGATATTTCGTAAGTTTTGGCAATATTTTGATGGCTTTATTGATAATAAAACCGTCATGATTTGGGGTGGCAGCTATAAATCAGGCTCAGGGCGTACCGCAGGTTCCGCCATTCACCCGCTACTTAAGTTATTGTGGTCCTATAATATTCGCACGCTTGTCTATAGTGACCAAGCTACGCCTGAGCTGGCGGCACATTATGGGCATGAGCCGCTACTACATTTGCTAGATACGCCTTATCAGCAGTTAGCCGCGGTACAAGCTATTTTTATTATCAGCTGGTCAGCCAAAGATAGACTCGATATTGACACGCTCAATCAACAAGCGCTACCTATCTTTGACGCCCGAAATACCTTTACCCGTCCACAAATTGATGCCTTAATTGGCGATTATATCGGTATTGGGCGCGCTAAATAAAGCCGCTTTAAGCCAATACCGCGCCTTGCTCACTGAGCCATGTTTTTATGACTTGGGTTTTATCGGCTAATAATTTGGCATCCCCGCGAGTTTCGATATTGAGCCTGATTAACGGCTCAGTATTGGAGGCGCGTATGTTAAAGCGCCACTGCCCAAAATCCAAACTTAAACCATCGAGCGTAGATTTATGGGGTTGCTCGGCGCTGAAAAGCGCTTCAATAGCGGCAATAATAGTCGGGGCATCAGCATCGGTTAAGCGAAAATTAAGCTCGCCTGAGCTGGGATACGCGGTGATATAATCAGTCACTAGCTCTGATACAGTCTTGCCGGTAATCGATAATAATTCAATGGTCAGTAGCCACGGAATCATACCGCTATCGCAGTAAAAAAAGTCGCGGAAATAATGATGCGCCGACATCTCGCCGCCATAGATAGCGCCCGACTCACGCATCACTTGCTTGATAAAGGAGTGCCCTGACTTGCTGATAGCCGCCTTGCCGTTGTGCGCCTTGATGACCGCTTCGGTGTTGTAGAGCACCCTTGGGTCATAGACGATGGTCTCACCCGGATATTTATTCAAAAACGCTTGCGCGAGCATGCCAACGATATAACTGCCATCGATAAATGCGCCATTTTCATCGAATAAAAAACAGCGGTCAAAATCACCATCAAAGGCAAAGCCCACATCAGCGTGATGTTCGAGTATCGCTTGCTCGGTGGCAGCTCTATTGGCTTCAATCATAGGATTGGGGATGCCATTGGGGAAGCTACCATCGGGCGTATGATGGAGTGTAATGACCTCAATCGGTGCACCTGCTTGCGCTAATTTATCGACTAATAAATCAACGACGGGACCGGCGCTGCCATTGCCTGAATTGATAATCAGCCTTAACGGTTTTAAGTGAGCCATATCAATAAAGCTTATAATATGGTCAATATAAGCGCTTTTATCGGTTAATAACTGTAAGGTGCCTTTGGGATTTGAAACTTTGTCATTCGAGTCTTTATTATCAGTATTTTGATGAGCTGCGGCACTAAACTGCCCCGACTCCGCCAACGCTTGAATCTCAGCTAAACCATCATCAGCGCTGATAGGTTTTGAGTGCTCTTTGACCAACTTGAGACCATTGTAATTGATAGGATTATGACTGGCAGTGACTTCAATACCGCCGAGCGCCTGATAATGACTAGTGGCAAAATACACCTCTTCAGTACCGCTCATCCCCAAATCAATCACATCGACGCCAGCATCCATAATGCCAGCGATGGCAGCTTGTTTAAGCGTATCACTTGAATGACGAATATCGCAACCGATGACGATAGCGGGCTTTAATATCGCTAAGTCACTATCGGCATCAGCGGCGTGATAACGCTGATATAAAATCTGGGCAAACGCGCGACCGATACGATAAGCGATGTCGGCGTCGAGAGTCACCCCAAGCTCGCCACGAATATCATAGGCTTTAAAGGAGTCGATACTCATGGGTGTAAACTCATGGGTTTTGGGGTCATAGCTT
>DAIPIF010000003.1:9872-13502 GCA_036770925.1 Psychrobacter sp. | reverse complement strand
GGGTCATAGCTTGTGGTATTCACAACGGACATAAAATATTCCTTACGCTTGCAAGCAGCATTATTGATTGGTCAGTATTCAATGATACACTAACTGATAAATCAGAACATTATCTTGCGGTTCTGCGGTGCATGAATCCGATTAAATAATAAAAATTTGAGAATATTGAGAATGACTAAAAACAGCGATAATTTACCAAGCCCTAATTTATCAAGCCCTAATTTACCAAACAACAATCAAACCCAAGTTTCCGCCCCCACAGCCGTACAAGGCACTCCTGCCGCCACAGGTGAGCTTTCGGATGTAGTGGCACTGATGGCGCGGCTGCGCTCGGACTGTCCGTGGGATAAAAAGCAGACCAATCATAGCCTGATTCCTTATGCGATTGAGGAAGCGTATGAGCTTGGCGAGGCGGTACAGACTGATGACGACGAGGATATCAAAGGCGAGCTTGGCGATGTGCTGTTGCAAGTTATTTTTCACTGTCAATTGTATGCCGAGCAAGGGCGTTTTGATATCAGTGACGTGATGACCACGTTGCAACAAAAGCTGATTCGTCGGCATCCGCATGTCTTTGAAGCCGAGAGCCTAGCCGATGAGGTAGCCGTAAAATCACGTTGGGATGAGATTAAGGCAGCAGAGCATCAGGAACGGGCAGCACGCGGTAAGCCTAAGCGGCGTCTCGATAATATAAAAGCCGGCAGTGCCTTGATGCAAGCGCAAGCGGTGCAACAGCAAGCCTCAAAATTGGGCTTTGATTGGGAAGGTGTCAGCGGTGCTTTTGCTAAACTCGATGAGGAGATTATGGAGTTAAAGGCGGAGATTACCGATAAATCCTCTGCCGAAATAAAAGCCAATATAAGCGATATCGAAAAGGAGCTGGGCGATTGTCTGTTTGCTTTGGTTAATGTGGCGCGTAAATTGAACTTGGATGCCGAAGCGGCAACCTTAACTTGTGTGCATAAATTTAAATCACGTTTTGGTTATATCGAGGCGCAGTTAGACGCCGTTGGCAAGCGTATCGAGGACAGCGATATCGAGGAGATGGATGCACTATGGGAGGACGCCAAACAGCATGAGCGTTTATCGTAAATCCCCTCATTGCTATCTCTTAACTCACTTAGCAAACAGAGCGTGGCGGTTTTTGAGTGCTATGACTGGTTTATTATTAGCAGTCAGCAGCGCGGTAACGAGCGTTCACGCCGCGCCGTGTTTTGATAATCCCAAACACGCTTACGAGTATTTACTGGCAAGTGAGAAGCTCGATATTCAAGCAAAAACCCAGACTGGGGTTAATATTAATCGTGCGAGTGCCGGTGAGCTGACCTCGTTACACGGCATCGGTAGTAGCAAAGCACAAGCGATTATTCTTTATCGTGAGGCGTTTGGCGACTTTAAAACGGTGGATGAGTTAGCTAAGGTAAAAGGCATCGGTGCCAAGACGATAGAGAAAAACCGCTCACGGCTACAAGTGCGAGATTAGGGATTTTTTATCCCAAAACATATCTATTCAGCGCCTCTTATGCCGTCTTATAAAAAATATAAGCCCGTTATTGAAAAAATAGCCGTTAACTAAGACGCATAACACACCCAGTGCGTGCAAAATTTGTTAAACTAGCAGGTACATCCGCCTGATAAACGCTGTGTTCATCAGGGGTGGTCAAGAATACCGGCAAGGAGTAGATGCATGGCTGAGCGTGCCGCCAAGCAGTTAGAACTGAATAAATCTGAATTACCCAATTCCATCACTGAAGTCATCGCCACTTTATCCCGAGCAGGCTTTGATGCTTATATCGTGGGTGGTGGAGTGCGCGATACGTTATTGGGGCTGAAACCCAAAGATTTCGATGCGGTCACTGATGCCAAACCGCACGAAATTAAAGACGTGTTCGGTAAACGTTGCCGTATCATCGGTCGCCGCTTTCAATTGGCGCATGTGTATTCTGGACGTGAACTGATAGAAGTGGCGACGTTTCGTGGACCACCGACCAGTAATGCCAATACTACCAATAAAGATGGCATGATTGTGCGCGATAATGTCTGGGGTGATATCAAGCAAGATTTTGCCCGTCGCGATTTTTCGATTAATGCCCTTTATTATCAGCCGCTCAAAGGCGTGGTGCATGATTTTTGCGGTGCGCTTGACGATATCCGTCATAAAACCATTCGCCTGTTAGGTCATGCGCCTGTGCGTATCGAAGAAGATCCGGTGCGTCTATTGCGGGCGCTGCGTTTTAAAGCCAAATTAGGCTTTGAATTTGATAGCGAATTAGCCGCACAGTTTCATGATGGTAATTGGGCGCTGCTAGAGCAAATATCACCGCATCGTCTGTATGATGAAACCCAAAAGATGTTTACTGGTGGCTACTTAGTGCCTTTATTGCCGCTATTGTTTGATTCAGGAGCGATTGATAGCTTATTTATTTATCCGCCGTCTGAGCCAAGCGCTTTGGTCAAGCAAGTCGCTATCAATACCGATAAGCGTATCGCTGCGGGTCAAAGTATCAATCCGGCGTTCTTTTATGCTGCGCTATTGTGGGAAAATTACTTACATCAGCTAGAAAAGTCCAAAAAGCGCAATATGCCTTTTGCAGAAGCACAAATGCAAGCGGCAAGTAAAGTCATTGACCGTCAACGTATCAAAACCGCCATTCCTAAGTTTTCTGAGCAGTTTATCCGTGATATCTGGGTATTGCAGCCCAAATTATCCGCGCCGCGTACCAAACAAATTGAGCAGTTGGCTGAGCATCCACGTTTTCGCGCCGGTTTTGACTTTTTATTACTGCGTGAGCAATGCGGTGATAGCGAGCATCCGTTATCGGAATCGACCAATGGCATGGGCGACTGGTGGCAGACTTACCAGACCTTGACAGAAAGTGAGCAGCAGCAAGCGATTGCAGACTTTGATGAAAACATTCGCCGTGGTGCTTATAAGCGCGAACGCACTGCGAGCAGCAAACAACATCAGCCTAAGCGTAGCCCCTTGCCCTCCGCTGATGCGCCTCATCAGTCCTCAGCGCTGAATAATGCCAGCAACATTCCCTCAAAGCGCCGCCGCCGTGTCGATGATACTGCGCCTATAGCGACCGAGATAGCGTCGTCTCTGGTCAAAAAATCTACCAGTGCACCGTCTATAAAGCCGATGCCGCCGCATAAAGCGCAGCCTCAGCAAGACCGTCACGAGTGGGCACAGTTGCAGCAATTATCACTTGCCAATACGAGCGCCAATCGCAATACTCAATCGGCAAATCATCGTCAAGCGCCTAAGCCTGCACCGTTATTTGTCATTGAGCAGGCGCGCGTCGTGCCGCCGTTATCCAGACAATTGCCAGTAGAGAATAACGCCCAAAAGCCCAAATCTCGCCAAGTGTCTGCGCGTAATAAAGCGGCTGCAAACCATCAACAGTCGCCCGTAGCAACAGCCACAGCGCGAGCAGAAAAGCCTAACACGCCTGCTCAGAGTGATAGTAAAACTTATCCGACGATTCAGCAAGCGCCTAACAAACCATCAGTGCTGGCAGAAAAACCGCTACATCAGGCAGCTACCTCTAGCGTAAGTGTCGCACAAACGCCAAAATTAGTGATGACTAATAATGAGCCGATACCGCACAAACGTCGCCGCCGTCTGCC
>DAIPIF010000003.1:0-9772 GCA_036770925.1 Psychrobacter sp. | reverse complement strand
CAGTCTAGTAACGAGGCAACAAAGTCAGCTCATAAACCTAAAGCAAGCACCACTTATGAGAAAAAAGCGCCTAAACCTGCCGTAGCAGCTAACAGAGCTCAAGCAAAACCTGTTGCAAAAGCCGCGCAAACCCAGTCTGCTACTGCTAATAGCAAGTCGGATAAAGCGCAGCCTGCACTGATTAGCACCCCGACTGGCAACAAAGGACCGATACCGAGTAAACGCCGTCGCCGTCAGCCTAGTAGCGATACTGCTTAAAAGTGCCTCATCATTGAGAGTGAAAAGTTATAAATAGTGGATTACCAATAAAAAATGATGACTAAAAGTTTCCATGCTGACGCTAGCCAGTGGGTGAGCGCTTATATCGGCTTAGGTAGCAACTTAGCTACTGAGCTCGGCTCGCCTACTCAGCATATCGAGCAAGCGTTGCAGACGTTAGGCGAGCATGAGCGTGTAAGGCAAGTGCAAGCGTCTTCTTTTTATGCTTCTGCCCCTATGGGACCTCAAGACCAGCCGGACTTTGTCAATGCGGTGGCAAAGTTTGAGACCACTTTATTACCATTTGAGCTGCTTGCGCTTTGTCAAAAGCTTGAGCAACAGGCAAAACGTGAAAGAATTCGCCATTGGGGTGAGCGCAGTTTGGATGTGGATATCCTGCTTTATGGTCAGCAGCAGATTTCAGAGCCCCTTTTGAGCGTGCCGCATATCGGACTCACTGAGCGTAATTTTGTATTATTACCCCTGCGCGAGTTGTCACCACAGCTGCTAATTGCAGGGCAACCGATAAGCAGCTATGCGCTTAGTGAAGATTGGACAGGGCTTAAATTATTAAATGATAAATAACAGCCCCTTATAGAGATATTGAGGTTCCTATGACAACGTTATCCACTTTAAATAAATTTAAAAAACAAGGCACCAAGTTTACCTGCTTAACTTGTTATGATGCGATGTTTGCACGCATGATGGATAAGGCAGAGATTGATACGATATTGATTGGTGACAGCCTAGGTATGGTGGTTCAGGGTCACGACTCCACACTGCCGGTGACTGTCGATGATATGGCGTATCATACCGCCAATGTCGCCCGTAGCAATAAACAGGCGCTGATATTGGCAGACTTACCGTTTATGAGCTATGCCATCTTAAGTGAGGCGATTGCCAATAGTCGTCAGCTGATGCAAGCGGGCGCTCATGTGATTAAAGTCGAGGGTGGTGGCGAGCTGTGTGAGCTGGTCACTACCTTAGCGCAAGCAGGCACGCCCACTTGTGTGCATCTAGGCTTAACTCCGCAGCTGGTCAATGTGTTTGGCGGTTATAAAGTCCAAGGTCGTAGTGAGGATGCTGCAACTAAGCTGCTGCATGATGCCCAAGCGGTGGTTGCCGCCGGTGCCGCCTTACTGGTCTTAGAATGTGTGCCAGCTGAATTGGCAAAAAAGGTCACCGAAACCGTTGCCGTACCAGTCATCGGTATCGGAGCAGGGGCGGATACTGACGGTCAAGTATTAGTGATGCACGATATGCTCGGGATGACTCATGGTCGCGTACCGCGCTTTGTGCATGACTTTTTAGCAGATGCGCGTAATACTGAGCACAGTATTGAAGGCGCCTTTGCGCTTTATAAGCAGTCTGTTATCGAAGGTAGCTTTCCTTTAGTGCAACATCAATTTTAGTGCAACATCAATTTGATTAAAAAGATAAAAAGAGTGAGTAATGCCTAATATTTATCATCAGATATCCTTACTTCAAGACGCGCTAAAAGCACATCGCCTTCAGCCTTCAGCGCCACGTATCGCCTTAGTACCGACGATGGGCAATTTGCATGACGGGCATTTAGAGCTGGTCAAGCTGGCGCGGCAACATGCCGACATCGTAGTGGTCAGTATCTTTGTCAACCCGACTCAGTTTGGGGTGGGTGAGGATTTTGACAGCTATCCACGTACCTTAGAGGCAGATGTTGCTAAGCTTGCTACTGTTGGCGCAGATTATGTTTTTGCGCCAAGCGTTGATGAGATGTATCCGGTATTGCCGCCGCCGACTTCGGTGCAAGCAGGCGCTATTACCCGTCAATTATGTGGTCAGTCGCGCCCGACGCATTTTGATGGGGTCGGTCTTGTGGTCTCTAAATTATTCAATATCGTGCAGCCTGATGTGGCTATTTTTGGTCAAAAAGACTATCAGCAATTGGCAATTATCAAGCAATTAGTGCGTGATTTGAGCTATCCGATTGAGATTATTGGTGCGCCCATCGTACGCGCTGCCGATGGCTTAGCACTGTCCTCACGCAATCAATATCTAACGGCTGCCGAGCGTCAAATAGCACCGATATTGCATCAAGAGCTACAGCGTTTAGCCCAAAATATAACAGCTCATGTGCTGACTCAACAAAAGCTAGAGACGCAGCTTACAGAGACCCAGATGCGGATAAGCACTGCTGGTTTTACGATTGATTATTTGCAATTAAAAACCGCTGAACTAGATACGGTAGAGGCTGCTGATTTGGCGGCAGCCCAAAACGCGCCTCAAGAGTGGATTCTGTTAGTGGCAGCGTGGCTTGGGCAGGCACGTTTATTAGACAATCAGCGCCTGACAGTCAATCTATAAATAGCATTTAATCTGTAAATAGTATTCAATCTATAAATGGCATTACCCAGATAATTAACCTGCCAAAATCGTCATAATGATTCAATACGCGCAATGAGATAGGATAATGGCTCATGGAAATAGCAAGTAGCACCGCACCGCAAGAATTATCCCCCTCAAAAAAGTCAGACGAGCACATCAGTATTTTGGTCATCTCAGGACGCTCAGGGTCGGGGAAAACCTCAGCATTAAATATCCTAGAGGATTTTGGCTATTACTGTATTGATAATTTGCCGTTATCGCTGGTGCCTGACGCGGCGCATAAATTGGTCAGCCAAAGTGGCATCCGCCGCATCGCCTTAGGGGTCGATATCAGAACACCGCAGGCTGATTTATCCAATTTTTCAGCGATACATGAGACCCTAAGGCAGACGTATGGTGAGGCTGCGCTGCAAGTTATTTATCTGACGGCCCAAGAAAACACCTTAGTTGCGCGTTTTAATGCGACCCGCCGTGTGCATCCATTAATGGCACAAGATACAGAAAGACTGGCGCATACGGTCTATAACTTACCTGCCGCTATTAAAAAGGAAGTGGAGTTATTAGAGCCGATAGCCAGCTGCGCGGATATGACCATTGATACCAGTACGCTCAATATTCATCAGCTCAAAGAGTGCTTGCGTAATCAGGTTGGCGCGGATAATAAAATTATCATCAATTTGCTGTCCTTTGGTTTTAAATATGGCAGTCCTATCGATGCCGACTTTGTCTTTGATGTCAGGATTTTGCCCAATCCGCATTGGAACACTGAACTGCGTACCTCAACAGGCTTAGATAGTGCCGTCGGTACGTTTTTTGCCGATTATCCAGAAGTGGCTTCGATGACGGATGATATTGATAAATTTTTGACTCGTTGGCTGCCTGAGTTTTTGCATAATAATCGCCATACGGTGACCGTCGCTATTGGCTGTACGGGCGGCAAACATCGCTCGGTGTTTATCACTGAGCAGTTAAAGCAGCGGCTCACGAGCAGCTTGCCGAGTGATTTGAGCGTCGTTGCCAAGCACCGCGAAAAACGCCGCTGGCAAGCGTAATAGCTTTTATTTAAGGGCTTTATTTTTATCTAATAGCCTGTATTTAACACCTTTATTTTTATTCATATTTTATTTATTATTTTGGAAAGCTTTTATGATTGACTGGTCAGAACAGGACATGCGCGTCTCGCGTACTGAACTTAAAAAAGCGCATGAGCGCTTGCAAGAGTTGTCGATACCGCTTGCGGGCTTATCAAAAAAGCAGCTCAAAAAACTGCCTGCCAGTGATTATTTTATGGCAGAATTAATGGCGCTGGCAGATATTACCAGTGCCAATGCGCGCAATCGTCAAACCAAACGGGTCGGCAAGCTTATCAGCGAAGAGAACCGCCATGAGCTGGTCAAAGCATTATTTGATGCCTATTTTCCTAATGAGCAAATTGCTAAAATCGAGAGCTGGCGCGGTAGATTGAACATCAATGATGAGGGCACGCTGAAACAGTTTGTGAAGCAGTATAAAGCATCGGAGCGTAACAGTTTATATCAGTTGCTGCTATGGATTGAGTATGCCAAGCACCTACAAGATGCTGAGCTGCTGATGGAATCTGAAAACGATTTAGCCAGTTATATTCGTGAAGTGGCGATTTTGACTCAGCTAAAATAAGAGGGTTGTACTCATAACCGCCGCGTCATTAAAAAAGCCAATCATGAATTGATTGGCTTTTTTATGCAGAAATATAGTGGTAGCGTGACAATAAGTGACAATAACGCTTTATTTCTTTTCAGCGCGGACTTTATTGACTAAGTAATCAACGACTTTAACCACTTGTGCGCCATCACCTTGTACCACATATTTACCTTGTACCACGACTGCAGGCACGCCCGATAGCTGATAACGTTGGGCACCGGCTTTTGAGCGTCCGACTTTGGTGCTGACCGCAAAGGAGTTATAAAGACTATTAAATTTCTTTGGGTCAACGCCTTGTGAGCCATACCATTTGGCGAGTGATTCTTGGTCAAATAATTGTTGACCCTGTGTTTGAATGGCTTCAAATAAGGAATCGTGAGTTTTCTTGTCATAGCCTAATAGTTGGGCGGCATAAAATCCGCGCGCGTTCGCCTCCCACGTAGGATTAAGCGCCGCAGGGGTTTTAAAGACGGCGACATCTTTAGCTTTGGTTTTTGCCCATTTTTGCATATAAGGGTTGAGCGAGTAACAATGCGGGCAGCCATACCAAAAAAACTCACGCACTATAATCGCATTACCAGTGATTTTTTCTGGATTATCAAGAATTTTATAATCTTTTCCAGCGACATAATCCGCCGCTTGGGCGCCCATACTGGCAACGCCAATGGCAACTGCTAAGCCTGTCAATGCGATGACACGTTTCATAATTTTTCCTTGCAATGTGAATACTTAAGATAATGACAAACGATAAAGTGCGACTCGCTCATGATAACGCAAAGTAGGGGCTATTGTGAACCGTATTCCTAACCTAGAGTTACAAAGTTGTAGGTATTATTTAGCCTACCTTACGCCATAGCGCTGCTATTTTGGCAGGTCATGAGCCGCTAACGACAAGACAGCCCTTCTCATGCTAACATTAGCGACCTAATAGCGTGCAAAGTTTGCACTAAAACCCCGCACTTTATACGCGATGTCACCCCCATAACTCGATAAGTGAAAAATATAATGCCTATAATAATGGATAAAACGATGGCTGATAAAAAAATGACTGATAAACCCACGATACCATCTGCGCATGGCAGCCGTAATGTTGACCCCAGTGAGGTCGATAAATTTAATAAACTGGCGCATGAATGGTGGGATAAAACAGGTGCCTTTGCCACCTTGCATGAGATTAATCCCTTGCGCCTGAATTGGACTGAGGAAAATATCAAGCGGGGCTATAGTAGCCGTGCTGCTGATGCTGATACTCATAAAACGAGCGAGTTGGGACTCAGGGGCAAAAAAGTGGTCGATGTCGGCTGCGGCGGCGGTATCTTGTCCGAGTCGATGGCGCGGCGCGGCGCGGATGTGACCGGCATTGATTTGGGCGAGGCAAACTTAAAAGCCGCCAGTCTCCATGCAGAAGATAGTGGCTTGAGTGCCACACTGCGTTATCAGCATATCGCCGTTGAGGAGTTTGCCGCGGCACATGCCGGAGAGTTCGATGTGGTCACTTGCATGGAGATGCTTGAGCATGTCCCTGACCCTAGCGCCATTGTAAAAGCCTGTTTTGACTTATTAGCGCCGGGTGGTATTTGTCTCTTATCAACTATTAACCGCAGTCCCAAATCGTATCTATTTGCCATCATTGGCGCTGAATATATCTTGCGCCTGCTCGACCGTGGCACCCATGATTATGGCAAATTTATCACCCCCGCTGAGCTGGATAACATGGCGATGACGGTGGGCTTTAATCGGCAAGATATGATTGGCTTGCATTATAATCCGTTGACCAAACGCTATTGGCTGGCGCAAAACGTCGATGTTAATTATATGATGGCGGTAAAAAAGCCCCTGTAATATCCCCTTTTTATCACAAAAATAAGAGCCTTTATTATGCCAAACTTTGTAAAAGCGGTATTGTTTGACCTTGATGGTACTTTGATTGATACCGCGGCTGACTTTGTGCGTATCATCGGCAAAATGAGCGCTGAGAATCACTGGCAAGCGCCACCTGAGGCGGCTATTCGTGAGCAAGTATCGGCAGGCGCTTCGGCAATGGTGCAATTGATGCTGCGTCATAATGCGCAATTAGAGGTCAATGAAGAAGAATTATTGGCATTTCGCCAGCAGTTCTTGGATGAGTACGAGGCTGATATTTGCGTTGATAGTGTGTTATTTGAAGGGCTTGAGGAGGTGCTGATAACCCTTGAGCAACGGGGTATCCCGTGGGGTATCGTCACCAATAAGCCGCGCTATTTGACAGAGCAGCTGCTACAAGTCATGGCGCTCGATGAGCGCTGTGCGGTACTGGTTTGTCCTGAAGATGTGTCGCGCGCAAAGCCTGATCCTGAACCGATGTATTTGGCGCTTGAGAAGCTCGCTATTGCGCGTGGTGGCTCAGCGTGCGTGCTCTATATCGGTGACCATATTCGGGATATTGAGGCAGGTAATGCCGCGGGCATGCCGACTGTTTTGGCGGCTTATGGTTATATTCCGCCTGAAGACCAAAAAAACCTGAAGCAATGGGATGCCGACTATATCATTGAAACCCCAACGCAGTTGAGTAAACTATTATTTAAATCAGGTAACTTTGAATACCTATAATTTAATTTATCACATAAAAATAATGAGCCCTATTATGAATGCGACTAACCAGCAAAACGCTGACTCCACGGTCACTGCCGACCTTTTAACGCAGGATATCCTAACGCACGATAACATTCGCAACTTTGTCGCCCCTGAGCATTGCTTAGCGGACAAAACTATTTTGGTCACGGGCGCAGGCTCTGGTATTGGGCGTATTGCCGCGCTCACTTATGCCAATTATGGTGCGACGGTTTTATTATTGGGGCGCACCAGTAGCAAGCTTGAAGCCGTTTATGATGAGATTGAAGCGGCGGGCGGCAAGCAGCCGGCGATACTGCCGATGGACTTAGAAAAAGCCACTTACTTTGAGATGCAGCAGTTAGAGGGCTTGATTCAAAAAGAATTTGGGCAGCTCGATGGGGTGTTGCACAATGCCGGAATTCTCGGCACGTTAACACCGCTTGAGATGTACGATGTCGATATGTTTGCCAAGGTCATGCATATCAATACCACCGCCACTTTTATGCTCACCCAAGTATTATTGCCGCTACTTAAAGAGGCAAAAAACGGCTCTATCGTCTTTACCTCCAGCAGCGTTGGCACCCATCCACGCGCTTTTTGGGGCGCTTATGCGTTATCCAAACAAGCGGTCGAGGGTATGAGCGATATCTTTACCCAAGAAACCCAAAACACCACGCGCTTGCGTTTTAACTGTATCAACCCCGGTGGCACGCGTACCAATATGCGCGCTCATGCCTTTCCGGGTGAAGACCCGATGACCCTAAAAACCCCTGAAGATATCATGGCAGGCTATGTATGCTTGATGAGTGATGCCAGTATCGGCGTGCGCGGTGAAGTGGTGGCGCTACAACCCAAATAATCTTACTAACTAAACGCTGTTTATGTTGCTATCTATGTATTGAAATTAGCCATATTTATCCCCATCTATTTGTTATTAAAGACTTTAATTGTTTTAATCACTAAAAGTTTTAACACATAAAAAAGGATAAATTATGGCAGGTGGTTGGTCAAGAGATGGTGCTGAACACGAACAAATGGATGCCACGGTCAATGATGCGTTGGAGCGGGTACGTCATGCCTTGCCAAAAGGCGATAGTTATGAGTATTGTGATGAATGCGGTGAGCCGATACCAGAAGCAAGGCGACTGGCATTAGTCGGGGTGCAGCACTGCGTGAGCTGTCAGACGCAGCTTGAACAAGTCGCAACATCCGCAGAATTATTCAATAGGCGCGGTAGTAAAGACAGTCAATTACGCTAAGCAGCAAAAAACCCTGCCACTTATAATAAGTAGCAGGGTTTTTTTAGATAAAAATATCTATAGCGCTAGATACTTTTTAACATTACTCAGGGCTATTAGTAGTAGTAGCTATTTCAGCAGTAGCTGTTTCAGGTTCCGCCTCGTCTGGTACAAACACATAACCCACGCCCCACACGGTTTGGATATAGCGCGCTTGTGACGGATTATCTTCAATTAAGCGGCGCAAGCGTGATACTTGTACATCAATTGAGCGCTCCATCGCACCCCACTCACGCCCACGCGCCAGATTCATCAGCTTATCACGAGTCAACGGCTCACGCGGATGCTGCACCAGTGCCTTGAGCACTGAAAACTCACCCGTGGTCAAAGTCACCACATTGCCATCACGTTTAAGGGTACGGGTGGATAAATCCAGCGTCCATGGTCCAAATTCGACCACTTCTAACTGATAGCTGGGCGCGCCCGGTAGCTCACGGTTTTGACGACGTAGTACGGCTTTGATACGTGCCAATAGCTCTTTTGGATTGAATGGCTTGGGCAAATAATCATCCGCGCCCGCTTCAAGCCCTGCGATACGGTCAGCATCGCCACCTTTGGCAGTGAGCATGATAATGGGAATATCGCTATTGTCTTCACGCAAGCGCTTACAGATACTGATGCCATCTTCACCAGGCAGCATTAAATCCAGTACCACTAAGGAGAACAGCTCGCGCTGCATCAGTTTATCCATCTGAGCGCCATCATGGGCAGTACGTACCACAAACCCATCATCTTCTAGGAAGCGCTGCAGCAGTGAGCGCAGACGCGCATCATCATCGACGACCAAAATGCGCTGAGTTAAGGTATCTGAATTTTTATTGTCCGCCATATAGAATTCCTTTAATAAACGTTATTATTTCATAAATGTTGTTATTGTCAGCCATCATCTGTGGCGCTGTTTATTACGCTATGAGCCGTGCTTTTAGAGGATAGGTCACAAGGCTGTTAGAGGCGTCTGTATCACCCTCAGCCATGGGTTTTATGATTATAATTTTGCGATGCGATATCAGCCATTATCGCTTTGCCTGTCTCACAACTTTTGTGTAATGGCTAAATATCTCATTAAACAGGCAGGATATTTTTTAGGTTACCGTATTAGTGTATAAGATTGTGTCATCAATTGCATCACTGATGCGCATAAATGCTGTATACGTTTGTTTAATAACGGCGTAAAACCTATAATAATGGGCGTTTTAGGCGATAAAAACCCTTATAAACGTCGATAAAATAAAAAGGATTTTTATTCATGCAGCTTTTGCTATAATGCCAAACTACATTTCTCAATGATTGATACGGATATGAGTAGCACTGATACCTTAACGTCATCACAAGCCCCGACAAAAGCACAGGGCTTAGATGCAACCACACACGCGAATATTCACGACAAACTTGCTCGCGCGCTTGGCATTAAGACTGCTCAAGTTAACGCGTTTGTCACACTTTACGATGAAGGGGCGACGGTTCCATTTATTGCGCGTTACCGTAAAGAAAAGACTCAAAATCTTGATGATGCCCAACTGCGTGCGCTTGAAAAGTCTCTAAACTATGAACGCGACATGGCAAGTCGTCGCCTCAAAATC
>DAIPIF010000002.1:20155-30624 GCA_036770925.1 Psychrobacter sp. | reverse complement strand
AAATCAGCAGCGCGCTGGCGGCAGTAGGGTTGTCAGCCGCTTTACTGATAAGCCCAAGCTATGCTGATACTAAAACCAATCCCACTAACCCAGCGGCTAAGAACGCCGCCGCCGCGGCGAAAAGTGAGGTGAGTCCTGTGACTAATGGCGTCAGTCAAAAAATGACGGGTGATAGTAAAGCCTCAAAATCGCTCAATAAGTTTTTGCCGACGATTAAATATAGCACAGAAGGCTTATCTGCCACCGCTCAAAAGGTAAATAGTAGCCGCTGGACGGCGGGTACAAAGATAGACCGTAATCTGGGCACAAAGATACAAGCACTGCTTAATTGGCATCAACATGGGGTGGGCGGCGTTGATGGTTATTGGGGCAAAAACACCCTTAAAGCCATGCAAGCCTTTCAAAAAGCTCAGAATCTTCCCGTGACAGAGGCATTAAATGCAGAAACGTGGCAAGCTTTAACCAAAAATAATAAGCTTGCCGCGCAGCCAGTATTGGTTAATTACCAATTGACAGAGGCGGATGTCACTATCAAAACCACGGACATTCCGGCGGGTGCCGAAGCCAAAGCCAAGCTCGAGGGCATGTATTACGAAAGCGTCATCGAAGGACTGGCTGAGAAGTTTCACATGAGTGAAGGCTATCTAAGAGCACTAAATCCTAATAGCAGTTTTGAAGCGGGCGAGGTGCTTAGCGTTTATAACCCTGGTACTCCAAATAATAAACCCGTTAGCCGCGTCGTGGCGGACAAAGAGACCCAAACCTTATATGCTTATGATGATAAGGATAACTTGATTGCCAGTTATCCCACTACCGTTGGCAGTACCGCCACCCCTTCACCGACCGGTACTCATACCGTAAAGGTCAAGGTTCATGAGCCTAATTATACTTATACCGCCGCTGATGGCAGCAAGTCTATTATTCCTCCAGGTCCTAATAATCCTGTCGGCTCAGTATGGATTGGACTCAGTAAGCCCTCTTATGGTATTCATGGCTCGCCTGACCCTGCGCGAATCAGCCGTCAAGCCTCGGCAGGTTGTGTGCGTCTGACCAATTGGGATGCTTTGGCGCTGCTTGGCACCATTCAAAATGACGCCACTGTCGAGTTTCAATAATATGAAATGTGATTTAGCTTTTTGATTTATTTTAAGTAACTTATTTTAAGTAACTTATTTTAAGTGATTTTTTTAAAAGTCCAGACACAAAAATACCGCTGATAATAAGCGGTATTTTTGTGAAAAATAGAACATGCTGAACGAATCATCAGGCGCTGTATTGGCTGCTTTATTGTTAGTATTTAGAGGTTCTAAATAGTTATGTGAGCCTCATAAACAGCCCATCAAATAGCAGGTTTAGCAAATCTCTATTAGCTGTCATTTATTATCATTAACAATTTGTTAGTATTAACAGAATTATCAGCTAGGAATACGGGTATTAATTAGTTTTTGCCACGATAAGTAATACGACCTTTAGACAAGTCATAAGGGGTCATCTCGACCTTAACTTTATCACCGGTTAAAATGCGAATGTAATGCTTACGCATCTTACCTGAGATATGCGCGATGATTTCGTGTCCGTTTTCTAAACGAACTTTAAATAAAGTGTTTGGAAGGGTGTCAATGACTTCGCCTTCAAATTCAATAATATCGTCTTTAGCCATAATTTTGTATCAATCAATGAAAAATAAGCCCATATTATACGTAACTTAGAGGATTAAAGCAACAAAATATCCTATTATTACTTGACACTATATATCTGATATGTATGTCAGCAGCGTCAATCCTTATTTATCTTATTCAGGTAAATTTAACCAAATGGGCGTCAGAGGCGCCGCGGGCAATAGTTGTTGATACCTATCAGGATAATAAGCATTAATAAAATACAGTCCGTCACCGGAGGCGGTAGGCGGCGCTATAGTGCGGTCTTTTTTGGCTAAAATATGCAAAAAGTCTTCGGGTTGCAACTCTCCTCGACCGATAGCAAATAAGGTGCCCATTAAATTGCGTACCATATGGTGCAAAAACCCATCCGCTTGAATGTCAAAGACGATAAATTGCCCGTGGGTGAAAAGCTTGGCATGACTCACTTGCCGCACCGGCTGATTGGACTGACAAGCCGCCGCGCGGTAACTACTAAAATCATGGGTGCCCGCGATATCAGCGGCAGCTCGTTGCATGGCTGCCACATCGAGCGGCTCATGAATATGCGTGACTTGATGATTGAGAATCGCAGGGCGCTGCGGCTGATTGAGAGTGATATAACGATACCGCCGCGCAATAGCGCCAAAACGCGCATGAAACCCCTCAGGCATCGGCTGAACCCAGCGGACAGCAATATCATCGGGCAGTAAGCTATTAATCCCGCGTAGCCAATTGTGGCTGGGGCGATACGCGTGGGTGACAAAGTGGGCTATCATATTGCCGGCATGGACGCTGGCATCGGTACGCCCCGCAGCGATGACTTCTACAGGCTCATTAGCCACTTTACCAATGGCAGTCTCTAACGCTTCTTGGACGCCCAACACCTCGCGCTGACGTTGCCAGCCGTGATAATGAGTACCCAAAAACTCAATCGCAATGGCTACAGTATAAGTGGGCTTAGGGTCATTGAGCGTTTGCATTTCTGGTTGAGACGTTTGTTCAATGATAGATTTAAGGATATTTGGAGTCATAATATCTCTATATTAGCGTTTTTTAAGCGTGGTATTGGTTTGATTGATGCTATGCGTCCAGCGTTGGCGGCGGCGCGTGGGCGTCTCATAGCGTAATAATAGCCATAAAAGCCGTGCATAAATAGCAGGGATAGTCAGGCGACCCCCTGCGATAACGTGATAATCATACTGCCAACTGCCTGCCGCATAGCTGTCACTAACTCCGCCAAACGGGCACTGACTGGCACAAACGACCATATGCCCTTGCTTATAAGCCGCTTGTAATGCTTCCGCTAACGCTGGAGAATAAGGAATATTCCCCGCACCAAAGCCTAATAATATAATGCCACAAGGTGGCTGCATCAATAGCGCTTGTAGCTGCTGAGTCAGCGTATCTGGTGCATTTGGCAGGCAATATAGCGCGTGTACTTGCACGGTTTGACTGCGCCTTTGCACGGTTTCTAAAACGGCGTGTTGGTCATCTAGCCAATGCTGTCGACGAGTATCAGGCAACGCTTTAACATAGCTACTAGCGGGATAAGCGGCGCGCGCGTGCCCCGTAAATGCCATAAAATCATGGCTATGAATTTTTTGTACCGTTTGCGCCGCCCATGCCTCACCGCCAAAGCTTATCTTGACTCCAGACTCTCCAGCTGCTGCAAGCTTGAGTGCGTTATTGAGATTATCCCACCCATCGCTTTGGCTATCGAGGGCATAACGCTGCAGCACCTCACTATCTAATAAAGGGCGCATACTGCCAGTGAGAATAAGGCACAAGTCACTACCAGCAAAGGCTTCCGCTAAAAACGCCCCCAAATAGCTTAAGGTATCTGTACCGGTAATAATAATAAAACGGCGCATAGTTTTATTATTTGACGAATTGTTGTTTTGATAAGCATTAAGTATCAGCTGATAAAAATGCACAAAATCAGCTGGCGTGAGCTGACTGCTATCTTTGATTAAAGTATTATCTAGCCATGCAATAGCTGGTATAGGACTACTTTGACTTTGTTCATCTAAAAGCTGCTGCAATATAGGTAAAAACTCTACCGCTGCCAATGACGCCAAAGGTCGCCCATAGCTGCCAAAAGTACCGCCCGCATAAATCAGCTGAATAGGGGCACTATGAGGGTGAGCGGAAACAGAGCGCATAAGAGAGCACCATCAATAAGGGTAAAAGTGCGTTGAGGCTTGCGCGGCTACTATAAAATTTGGATATGCAACAAAATCAAGCACTCTAACAATAAGATAGAATGCTTGTGAATAAAACAGATGTCAATACATTAACGCTCAATACGCCGCTAAGATTATGCCGTACGAGCAAGCAAGGCTTTAGCTTGCTGCTGCTGCGCGCTAGTACCTTGGGTCATCACTTCATTGAGTAAGCGTTTGGCACTACCGTATTCGCCCAGTTGCAGATATTGCTCTGCCAAATCTAAGGTCACTTGCTGACTGTCTAAAGTTTTTATAAAATCGAAGTCTGCTGAGAATTGCGGTGAGATACTCGTAACGGGTACCGTATCAGACGGCTGTATGTCGCCCGTTTGCACATCAGACTGTATCGTCTCATCTAGTGTATCTACGGTGCTCACAGGTGCGGCAACTGGAGCTTCAGTATCAAAGCTAAAGCCTAAGTCTTCAAATTCAGTATCGTCATCAAAAGTTAAGGTGCTGTCATTATCCTCTAGCACCGGTTTTGAGAAGACCGGCTCACTATCAATCAAGTCAACAGTCTCACTGACAGGCATCTCTGTCAGGTTAGCCGCTACATTATCTTCAGGCTGAGCGTCTATGATGGGCGCGTTACTATCGATGTTATTATCGACGTTACTATCGACATAATTATTCAAAGTTAACGCATCAAGCTGTGCAATGGTATCCTCAACGCTGCTACCTAACACCGCCGTTTCTACCGCTTCAGTAGCTAAGTCTTCAGTCTGTAGGCTATCGTCTTGGAGGATATCATTATCGACGGCTTCAGTATCTAACAGCGTACTTTCTAAAAAATCGTGCTCTAAGCTGCTATCTATTGGCGCCTCTGTCGTAGAGGGACTAGCTGTAGTCGGCTCATCTATAGCACCAAATTCTGCATCATCTAAAAACAAGGCAAAATCATCTTCAAGGCTTTCTTGAGCGACCGGTGCCGTAATGGTCAGGTCATGCTCATCAGCGCTTAAGCTGCTAATATCAGTATTAGTATTAGTATCAGAGTCTTTGGCACTCTCATCCATACTCAGAGCAGTATCTGCACTCAAGTCTTCAAAATCTAGTACAAACGCATCTTCACTTAAGTCAAACTCAGTCGGCGCTTCTATGGTGCTATCTGTCATGATATCGACTGCACTAGCGTCTTCTGATAAGTCATCAAAATTAAAGCTAAAGTCGTCATCGATATTATCCGCCGCATAGGTATTGGTCTCAGCGGGGGTCACAGGCGCTTCGATAACGGAATCTAATACAGGCATATCGTTAGCAGTTGCCGTCGGTAGCGTATCTGGTGCTTGGGTGACAGGACTGACATCTTCTAAATCATCTAGAAGCAAATCAAAGGCATCATCCTCACTGATAGAGGGAGTTGTGCTGACATTCACCGGCTCAGAGGCGCTAGGTGTGGCGATAGGCGCTAATTCTTCTACGGCTTCAGTAGTCGGTTGTGCTGTCTGGGTTGATGCGATAGGTAAATCAAAATCTAGACTGGCGTAATCTGCATCGCTCTCGTCAGTATCGGTTGGCGCCATAATGGCTTGCTCTTGCTCAAACTCTTCATCGACTAAACCTTTAAGGTTTTTTGCCTGCTGTATAGTCTCGCTATCAGCATGGGCAGTGATGAGGGCAAAAGTATTATTAAACTCAGCCTCTTCATCCGTAATGGCGTATATATTCAATAACTTAAGCAGTATCTTGCTATCATTCGGTTTGGCAATCAAGCCACGTTCTAAGGTTTCGATTGCTTTATCATAGCGCTGCTGATCCATAAAACGCTGAGCGACCGTGAGGCTGTCAAACTTAGTCGCGTTACTGTCCGCACTTGCTGCTGGGGTAGATTTTGCCATGTCTACCGGCTTTGGCGTGGTATCTTTGGCTTTAGCTTCATTTTGAAGCTGTGGCGACTCTGAGGGTTGTTGAGCTTTTTTTCTAATCAGCACTAACACCACTACTATTAAAATAATAATGAGTGCGGCAATGATATACAGCATACTATTCATAAAAACTCCTACACCTACGACTACTGTTTACAGCATCTTATTATTATACTGAGCAGTTAGGCTATTATTGATTGCGTAATTTTTTGAGACGAGCTTCAAGGTCAGCCAGTTTTTGGTTTTGTAATTGTAATTTTTGCGTATAGTCACTAAGCGCGCTGTTTGTGGCATTGAGGCTTTTAGCTTGCGTAGCATTGCGTTGGCGCGAGGCTTTTAGAGTATTAAAGATATCATTATTAAGACTGCTGCCTGTCGCTGCGGCGGCTTTATTTTGTGTACCGTCAGCTGTACCACCCGTTCCAGGCGCGACGACAGAGAAGCGTCCTTGGGGCAGCGTCTGAGTGGTTTTTGTACGTGGCGTTTGAGCGGATTTGGCTTTCTCTTTTTTGGGTGCGGCGGTTTTTGCCTTCTCTTTGGCAGGTTTGTCTAATTGCTGACGCTGCGCCATAATAGCAGTTTGGATGTTTTTCTGAGAGGGTACTACCTCATAGTTCGGCAAACTGAGCTGCGCATTTGCTTTTAGCTGGCTTGGGTCTTGATTAACAAAGGCGTCAGGGTTTTGCTGTTGAATTTCGCTCATGACGGTTTGTATATCGAGATTATTTTTCTTGGCAATATGCTGAGAGATAATCCATAAGTTATCGTTACTTTGCACGGTATAGCTACTGGCTGCTGTCTCGCTCGCTGTTGGCTGTTGCTTAGAGGGCTCAGGTTTGGGCGGTTTTGCTACGGGTTTTTCAGTAGTGCCTGAGGCTTGCAGGTCTGGCTGAGGCTCACTATCTTTAGATTTGCTATCAACAGTCACCTCGTCAGCAGGTTTAGTGCTGTCTTTAGCTTTACTGATATCAGCAGTTAATGGCTCGGCTGCTTGCTTGTCTATGGAGTCCTCTTTTTGAACCTCATCTACTTTTTCATTATGGGCTTTTATTTTTCGGGTGACTTCGACACTGAGGATATCAAGCTGTTTATCCGTGGTAGAGGTTGACGGGGCTTTGGCGCTGATATCTGCGCTTTTAGTAGCCGCGGTGGCAGGCTTGCTAACGCCTGTATTTGCCGCATTTACTTTCGGATTACTGTTACTGCCGGCTGCACTCTTGGCATCATCCGTCACTTTGCTACTACCTAAGGCGGGCGGCGCTTCACGTTTTACGACCAATGGGGTGGATTCAGCCGCACTGACTACGGGCAAATCGGGTTTTTGACTGGCGGTAATTTGATTGGACGGTTTAATAGGGGTGCTATTGTTCAATGGCATCAGTAAGGTTTTTGGCACGACGTTACGCTTGCCTTTATCCTCCAGCGCCAATACCACATCGGCAAATGGCATGGATATGGGCTTGGTGGTCGTGATAACCACTTGACCTGACGTCTCAGAGGTGGGTACAAAACGCACTGACATAGAGTCAGTGGGCGTCAGTCCCATTTGTTGATAGACGCTTGCATTGGCTAGACCTGCCGAAAAATCCGCCGCATCAATATCAGTGACGGTAATAGTCGCCGCCAATGGCTCATGCTGAGCGGAGGTAATCGTGGTCTTGCCAATAGTCGCTGCTTGTGCGACAGCCGGTAGCGCCACTGAGCTGATTGAGTACAGTAGTGCAATTGACACAGCATGATGCATAGGAGTCAAGCGGTGAGGTAAATGCCAAGACATGCGCAGCCCTTTTTTAGTGAATGATAGTGGTTATTCAATAACAGTGCTTTGTCGAGTGAGCACTTAATATCAATACTTTATGTGCTTCAGTTTTAATCAATAAGGTAGTTATGATAACAACATTTGCCAAGCCAAAGCAGCGACTCAGCGAGTCCTTAAAGTGTAAGCTATTAATGCTGTTATAGCAAAACCCCGTTTGATTTACCAGCATTATTCTTCAGTTGTTATCGCTGTTAATCTATAAAACCAGTTAAAGGCTCGCTTTATTTAACCCAGTCTTATCTTCTGCCGCATGCTTTATCGAGTAGCATCGCATCACCATAACTAAAAAACCGATAGTGCTTGGCGATTGCGTGCTGATAGGTCTGCTCGATAGCCGCTTTGCCTGAAAACGCCGCAACCAGCATCAGCAAGGTTGATTTGGGTAGATGAAAGTTGGTCAATAAGCGATCGATGACCCCAAAGGTAAACCCTGGATAAATAAAGATATCCGTGTCGCCTGACCAAGTCCCAAGCGCTTGCCCATCTTTTGCCGTCTGCTGATAGGCGCTCTCAAGCACTCGCGCCACGGTCGTCCCTACGGCAATAACCTTGCCGCCATTGGCATGAGTGTGATTGATTAAGTCTGCGGTGGCTTGCGGCAAATGGGCGTATTCGCTGTGCATGGTGTGATTGAGCAAATTATCGGTCTTAACCGGTGCAAAAGTACCAGCCCCTACGTGCAACGTCACAAAGGCGCGACGAATACCCTTATCCTCAAGTGCCTGTAAGACACTGTCATCAAAGTGCAAACTGGCAGTCGGTGCGGCGACACTAGCAAGCTTGGCGGGGTCATGAAAGACGGTCTGATAGCGGATATTATCCGTGGCATCGGCATGACGCTCAAAATAAGGCGGTATCGGCAGCTCGCCATAGCGCTCTAAATCGGGCAGAATAGGGTTTTTAAAGCTTAAAATAAATAAGTTTTCGTGACGCCCAATCACTTGGCATTCGATATGAGCATTAGACAATAGTATCCACTGCCCCAGTTTCGGAGCTTTGCTGGCGCGTACATGGCATAGCGCGACATGAGGATAACGCTGTCCACTTTGCTGGGTAAATTTTAGCTCATCCGTTAAGCGCTCAACCAATACCTCAACTTTACCGCCGGTGTCTTTTTGACCAAACAGCCTTGCTTTCATGACTTTGGTGTCATTAAATACGATTAAATCACCTGCGTTTAATAAGTCTGGCAGCTCGGTAAATAAATGATCGACAGGCTGCGGCGTGCAACTTGCTGTGGCGGCGGCGGGCAAGTACAGCAATCTCGATGCGGAGCGCTGCGCGAGCGGATAACGCGCGATGAGGCTATCAGGCAGCTGATAATCATAATCTGCTACGCTGAGATAATCTACAGGCTTATCGCTATTATTAGGGTTGTCAGTATGGATTGTATTATCAGTGGTCGTTACAGCGGCAGAGTCGGTCATAGTCAGTGAACAAGTTGCAATTAATGTTGAGGCTAGTGTAGCAGAAATGTGTCTATAACGTGATGAATTACGCGGCGTATTTTGCCGATAATATAAGATTTATTACCCTTAAAGCTATCTAAAGCTATCAAATAAATAGCCTAAGCAGTAGCTGTAAATAGATAGGTCGTCCATACCCATATCTAAAATAAATCAGCAGCTTTGGGGTGACGCTCTGTGGTCGCCTAATTATTTTGCATAAACCTCAAAGCGCGGACGCACAAAGATAGCCTCCGGACAGCGCTTGCGTATCTCATAGCTTGCCGCTGCAACCATTTGGGTCCCTGCCCACAGCTAAGGGCTTACCGCGCTATTCAGGAAAATCACGCTGCTAACACTGGCATAAAAAGCATCCATATCCAAATGAATGATTTTGCGTGGCGGCAGTTCAATGGAGCGTGAAAGTAGGTCAGTAGAGAGAGTCATAAGCGCTATTTTACCTGAAAACCCGCAAGTTTCAGAATGATCAACATATCTAAAACCAGCTGAATAAGCGATAATGACCCTCATAAAATTGGCGACGCTATACTCACTGATATCTAATATCTAATATTTAATATCCATACTCTACAAGGTAAAACCCAATGACTAGCAACAACCCTTTTAACTTTATACCGTTACAGCCGACGGGCAGAAATGAAACGGACACCGCCAACACCTATTATCCTGATGACATGATTACCATATATGAGCAGCAGTTTTTGACCGTCGTGCCTGAAGAGCAGCTGACTGAGTTTTTACCCGCGCTCAAAGCATTTTATGATATTGATAATGCGACTTTAGATGTGAGCGCAGTTATTTTTGATGCCATCGCTGACGCGTGTATTATTTATAATCATAAGGTAAAGGTAGGGGATTATGAGATAGTCGGTGATTTGGTTGCAGAAGATATTGAATCGGTAGGAGATGCTCAAGAGCCCGACAGTCAAGAGACGGACAACCAAGCGTATAGTTTAGACTGCAAACGTATCTTTTTTATCAATGATGTTGCACTGCCTTATCACTTTAATTTATTTATTCAGGGTGATGGTTATTCAACCTTACCCAAAGAAGATAGCTTATTAGAGCAGCTGTATTGGTTAGTGAGTGACGGCTTTGAAACAGACTTGGTGGAGAATGATAACCTCACAGAAAACTTAGCAGCTATTAATGCGCAACTGGCTGATTTAGGTATTCGCGCTATGGATAGGACGACCATCCATGAGCTGGTCGCTTATATTGAAGACAGTCTTATCGATGATGAGATGGCAGCGGCGCTTAATAGCCTGATAGATGACGCTGAGTGAGCATAAAAATAAGGCAAAATCTCTAAAAACAAAAAAGCCTCCAAATTAAGGAGGCTTTTTTGTTAAATATTGGTACCGGTGGTCGGAACCACTTATATTTGACCTTATTGTCCATAACAATCTGTAACAATCTAATATTTATTAGACATCCCTTTATATTAAAGGTCT
>DAIPIF010000002.1:18666-20145 GCA_036770925.1 Psychrobacter sp. | reverse complement strand
CAACGGATTTTGAATCCGTCATGTCTACCAATTCCATCACACCGGCGTGTTAGGGGATAAGTTTATGCTGCTAAACGTTATCGAATTGGGCTACAGGGTAAGCTGTATAGGCGCGTATTATAGCAGGCTATTATGAGCCGTCAAGAATTATTTATCATAATTTACTTTTTAGCCAAAATTTACCGCAGCGATTAGCCAATATCTAAAGCAACTGCTTAACCCACAAAGGCGCGCTCAATGACATAATCCGCCTGTACGCCCATCCGTGGCGACACGGTGAGCCCAAAGCCATCTAAGATGGTAGAGACGTCAGCGTTAAACGGCATGCTACCGCAAATCATCACGCGGTCATCGTCCTTATTCATCACCGGTAAGCCTATATCTTCAAACAGTTTACCCGATTGCATTAAATCAGTGACCCGACCGGTATTTTTAAAGTCTTCACGAGTGGTGGTGGGGTAGTAAATGAATTTTTCACGGTACCATTCACCAAAGATGTCATCATTGGGTAGCTCGTTTTCGAACATCTCACGATACGCCAAGTCATCGACATGACGCACGCCATGTACTAAGATGATTTTATCAAAGCGCTCATAGACTTCAGGGTCGCGTGCCAATGCCAAAAACGGTGCCAGTCCGGTACCGGTTGCTAGCATATACAGATGTTTGCCGGGTAATAAATCATCCAGTACTAAGGTGCCCGTTGGCTTTTTACTGACCAATAGCTCATCGCCGACTTTGATATGTTGCAGGCGTGAGGTCAGTGGACCATCTGGTACTTTGATAGAAAAGAACTCTAAATGCTCTTCATAATTGGGGCTAGCAATGGAGTAAGCCCGCAGCAATGGTCGCCCATCAACCACGATACCTATCATCGCAAATTCGCCGTTGCGAAAACGCAGACCATCGTCGCGTGTGGTTTTGATGCTAAATAGAGCGTCATTCCAGTGATGAACCTCTGTGACCGTTTCGGTGCGAAGTTTTGACATAAAGTCCTCGTGAAGAGATAGTGATAAGGAGTGATAAAAGGGGCGTGATAAAGGTTGTAACGTAAATGACGGCGTAAACGCAAGCCGTTCTCAATATACAATCTTGGCTATAATAGCAAATTTTAAACTAAAAATCCGCTAAGCCCGTGCATGCTTGCATGATAATATAGAATATCGTTAGTAAGTAATGGTGTAAATTTATCCTCATGGGAGCGGCGATATGCCCAATCAAAACAACCAAACTAGCCTATATCATAGTGCGCCCTTTATTGGCTATCACCGCTCGGCGTTATCACAAAAATTTGGCGCACCACGGCAGCCAAACTTGGTGGCGCTCAGCAGTATCATTGAGATGATTGCGCCTTTTGATACGCCAGATGCCTTTGTGGGCTTAGCGGATTTTAGCCATATTTGGGTCAGTTGGCAGTTTCATCACAATCATATTAAGCAAAACGATATCAAAAATAATAATGATGTTCAGCAAAACGAT
>DAIPIF010000002.1:0-18566 GCA_036770925.1 Psychrobacter sp. | reverse complement strand
GGCGTGTTTGCCAGTCGTAGTATGTATCGTCCGTCAGCATTAGGCTTATCCGTGGTCAAGCTTGAGCGTATCGAGGTGATTGAGGGACGCGTGCTACTTATTATTAGTGGCGCTGATATGATAGATGGCACGCCCATTATCGATATCAAGCCGTATATCGCTTATAGCGATGCGCTGATGGATGCGCATAGTGGTTTTGCCGCAAGTGCGCCGATATCATTAACCGTGAGTGTTACCGAGTTAGCCCACGCGCAGTTTTTAAGTTTGGTTGATAAAAATCTGGCTGATAGTGATAACGCTATTAATTTTAATAACACTCCTCATATAAATAAAAACCAGTCCATCGCTAATACTATTTTTGAGCATCAAACAAAGCTTATACACGCTGATATTGATATGATTAAAGACTTAATTGCGCAAGACCCGCGCCCCGCTTATCGCCGTGATGAATTAGAAGTGAGTTTTACCATGCGTTATAAGTCTGTAGATGTCAGCTTTTGGCAAATTGATAAGCATCATTTACAAATTATAGCGATTACGCCAGTGGATTAAACCCGCTTTAGACCCCTTTTAAGCGTCCTTTATTATTCCTTATAAAAGAAGAAATTATGTCTGCTCCCAAGTTCTCCTTAATGATAGATTTGCGTTGGTGTCTCGATGAGCTATTAGCGGATAGGGTGATTGATCAGCGCGGCTATAATTTGGTGATGACCAGTCGCCGTGACAAGGCGCAGCATCCGCTAGTGACGATTAGTGATTTTGGCTTGCCCAATGCTCATGCGCTTGAGAGTAGTCCTGCGCAAAAACTCACGCTGGCATGGCTCAATCAGTGGCTAGCTGCCAAAGCTGATATGCCGTTGGTGCGTATTGACCCGCTAAAAACCGACGTGCCCGCAGTGACCAAGCTGATGTCGTTTGAGTATGCGCGCTCGCAGCATATTTTGCCGATTGAGGTCAATGTTGATGAGGTGGTGATTGGTACGGATCAGCCGTTTTTTACTGATTGGCATGCTAATATCGAAAAACTCATCACCGCCAAAAGCTACCGCACGGTGTATATCAGTCCTGAGCAAATCAATCGCTATCGGCAAGAGTTTTATCAAGTGACCCAAGCGATTGCGGGGGCTAATAGTCTGCATAAACGCGCGGCGGCGGATGTCACCAACGTTGAGGCGTTATTGCAATTGGGTGATAATACCAATCCTGATGCCAATGATCAGCATATCGTCAGAGTGGTCGATTGGCTGCTGCAATATGCCTTTGAGCAACGCGCCAGTGATATTCATCTGGAGCCGCGCCGTGAGACGGGCAAGGTGCGCTTTCGTATTGATGGCGTGCTGCATACGGTTTATGAGATGCCGCTTGCCATTATCGTGGCAGTGACCGCGCGCATTAAAATCTTAGGACGGCTCAATGTCGCAGAAAAACGCAAACCGCAAGATGGACGTCTAAAGACTCGTACGCCCAAAGGACTAGAAACCGAGCTGCGCCTATCAACCTTGCCGACCGCTTTTGGTGAAAAGCTGGTGATGCGGGTATTTGACCCCGAAGTTTTGGTACGCTCATTTGCACAATTAGGTTTGTCAGGTAAGCAGTTAGAGACGTGGCACCAGCTGACCGCGCATCCAAATGGCATTATCCTAGTCACCGGTCCGACAGGTTCAGGTAAAACCACTACCCTTTATAGTACCCTCAAACAATTGGCGACCGAGCAGGTCAACGTCTGTACCATTGAAGACCCGATTGAGATGATTGAGCCGGCATTTAATCAGATGCAGGTCAATGCCGGTATTGATTTGCATTTTGCTGATGCGATACGCTCCCTGATGCGCCAAGACCCTGATATTATTATGGTGGGGGAGATTCGCGATAGTGAAACGGCAAATATGGCGGTGCAGGCCTCACTGACAGGGCATTTGGTGCTCTCGACTTTGCATACCAATGATGCGCCCAGCTCGTTGACGCGTCTGCATGATTTGGGCGTGCAGCCGTTTTTGACTTCAGCCAGTATCTTAGGGGTGATGGCGCAGCGACTATTGCGCACGCTGTGTCCGCATTGCAAACAGGCGGTATCAGTGTCGCCTGATAGCGAGATTGCCATTCAGTGGATGGAATTAGTGCAGCCGTGGCGCGCGCCTGTACCCGCCGAGGTTTATAAGCCGCAAGGCTGTGAGCACTGTCGCCATACCGGTTATCAGGGTCGTATCGGGCTGTATGAGATTATGCCGCTATCGAATGAGCTTAAAAAGCTGGTGGCGGCAGACGCTAAGCTTGATGTGTTAAAGCAGCAAGCTTACCGTGAGGGCGTGCAGCCGCTCAGGCTATCGGGCGCTAAGCGTATCAGCGAGGGCGTGACCAGTATGGAGGAGGTGATGCGCGTGGTGCCGTTAAATTAAACGGTTTTTAACTGAGTATTTGTAGGCTTTTATAAACAGCTGTGTCATTAACAAACCCCTTTATGAATGTCTTTTATTAACGAGTATTAACGAGAGTATCTATGTTTACCGATAGCCATTGCCACCTTAATCGCTTAAATTTAGAAAAATATGATGGTCAGCTAGAAGGCGCGATTAAAGCGATGAAAGCCGCTAATGTCACGCGCGCGATGGCGATTATGTGCGACTTTGCCGAGTATGATGAGATTGCCGAAATTGTACGCACTTATAGCGATGAGGCGCTGAATTTGGGTATGAGTGTCGGCATTCATCCTTGTGAGGATAGTGCGGTATTGCAATCGGCAACGGTGGAGCGTTTACTGGCAACGGCAAGTCCTGATAAGGTCTGGGCAATTGGCGAGACGGGGCTGGATTATTATTGGTCAACTGATAATGCCAAAGAGCAGCGCGACAGCTTTGCCCGCCATATCTACGCCAGTCAGCAACTCAAAAAGCCGCTGGTCGTGCATATGCGTGAAGCCAAAAAAGACACCCTTGATATCCTAAAAGCGGAAGGTGCTGAACACGGCATTATTCACTGCTTTACCGAAGATTGGGACACTGCCAAACGCGCGCTGGATTTGGGGTTTTATATCTCATTTTCTGGTATTGTCAGCTTTAATAGTGCCAAAATGATTCAAGATGCTGCCCAAAAAATGCCGAAAGATAGAATATTGATTGAAACCGATAGCCCGTATCTCGCACCCGTTCCTAAACGCGGCAGACCTAATGAGCCCGCTTACGTGCCTTATGTTGCCCGTTATTTGGCGCAGATGTATGACTGTAGTAGCGAGGAGGTTGGGGCATTAACCACAAAAAACTTTGAAAATTTACTAGCGCAATACCACTAAAATCGTTATGCTATGACCAGTCAGTCATTTATTTGCGGCAGCGTAGCCACAAAAAAACAGCACAAAAATAAGCATCATAGCTAAGCGAGCAGTAGCGTTAGTCATTAAAAATATCATAAAGTAGTCACAATAATCGTTTGTTACTCGCCTTATGAGCGCTATTTTATCATGGAGTGATATGCTTACATTTATTACGTTTTAGGAGTAGTTATGAGTCGTCAACACCAGTTCAAAATGCGCGAAGAAAATATCTTGGCGATGGCTGAGCAATTATTGTTAGAGTCTGGTAATGGCGATATTACCTTAGACAGTTTGGCAGACCAGCTTGATTTGGCTAAAGGTACGTTATATAAGCATTTCTCCAGTAAAGATGAGCTGTATTTACGGATTATTATTCGTTATGAAGAGCAGTTATTTGAGATTAATCGTATCGAAGACAGTCCGTCGGCAGGCATTGCGCGGATGATTTTTCAGCAGCTCCTTAATCCCCAAAAAGCCATGCTACTCAATCAAATCGAAGAGCGTTTAGCCGCCTCAGTGACGGGTCTTAATCGCTTATTTGGCGAGCTATATGACATACGTCGCCAGCGTATGAAGCGTCTGATTGATATCATCAGTACCTATCTAAAAGATAGCCATAGCAGCCTAAGCGCGCGTGATTATTTATCTTCTATTTGGGCGATGGGTCAGGGCGGCGCAGGATTGTTAAATTCTAGCTTTTATCAGCGTTATTTGGGTCGCCGCGATACTTTGCGCTATGCGTTGGTGATTCAGATGCTCGATTTGCCCAGCCATTATCCGAGCGTTGCCGCTGATGTAGAGGTTATGGATGAGGATATGCAAGAGCTGGTCGAGCAAATTGAGACAGAGTCAGAAGAGCATCGCAATACCACTTATTAATGTTCATAGGCTGAGCGCTGGTTTTTAACTGGCGACTTTACTGCTTATTTTAAAAATTTGTTTTAAGAGTTATTTTAAAATAACTATTTGAGATAAGTGGCAAAAGTAAAAGAGGCTTTCGCTCACCGCTAAGGTTTAGCAGTCATTATGCAGCACTCTCAAACGGGCTTTACGCTGGTCGAAATCATCGTGGTGATTGTTATTTTGTCTATTTTTGCCGGTATGATCAGTTTGTCGGTAGGCAGTAGTGATACTCGCAAAAACCGCGCGTTTTATGAGCATCTGACCGATTCGCTAGGCTATGTGCGCCTGCTGTCAGTTGAGCGTATGCAGCCGATGGGTCTCAGTTTGCACGCAGATAATCAAGGTCAAGTCACACCTATTATCGTCACCTTAGCGCATCCTTATGCTCATTATCAAACCCAAAATACGCCCAACACCCTTAATAATAGTGCGAGCACCGCCAAAAACGCGATGGAGCTATCGGCTGATATAGCGGGCTTGTCTGCTGGTGATATGGGGCAGCTGCCAACACCGAGTTGGGAGGTTGAGCCAGAGGTCAGCTTACCTACGCTACCTGCTGGCGTGAGTTTGGATATTCAAAGCTTAGATACTGGTAGTGGCAATAACAGTGGCAATAATACCAATAACACGGGTGCAGCAATGGCACAACAGCAGGTATTGCAGCCTTGGTTTACTGACCAAGCCGTCCCGCAAGTGCTGTGGTTTGGTACAGGACAGGCAACCCCCGTGACCATAGAGGTACGCCATGACTCGCGGTTGGTGGGCGAGGTGATTACGATTATGCCTGATGGTAGCTTGATGATAGGGCAAGGCTTATCACCGATGAATGGTAAGTGACTTAGATGACTCAAATCACTCAAAAGACGAAGCGCCGCTTACCAAAAAACTACGTTGGCACTCAAGCGCACTCGTTATCAATGCAAGAGCGCGGCTTTACCTTAATAGAGGTGATGGTGGCACTAGCGATATTAGCGGTGGTTGCCGTTGCCGCAAGCCGTGCCAGTAGCGCTTATTTAAGCTCAGTTGAGGTACTACGCACCCGTACACTGGCGCACTTTGTGGCACAAAACACCGCTGCCGACTTACGTATTCAGCAAATATGGCTCACCGATAGCCGCACCCAAACACTTGACGCGCAAGGGCGCAGCTGGCAAGTGACCCTGACGCCCAGTGATAGCCTAAGCCCCGCTCTCAAAAATATAAATATCGCCGTAGCGCCCGTCCTTGATGCTCAAATAGGCGCGGTGGTCACTGATATGGATATTGTGCTCAGTAATGAGCAGCAAGGTGCAGATATAGGCAGCTTGGATTTTAGCCGCTTAAACAGCAGTAATCAGCGCACTATGGGTCAGCCATGAGAAGGGCGGTGAGTGGTGAGCGTGGCTTTACTTTGCTTGAGCTGATGGTCGCGATGACTATCTTTGCGGTGCTAGCCGTTGCCGGCTGGCAAGTGTTTGATGGGGTTACGCGTGCTCGAGAAAAAGCCCAATATCATGCGGATAATTTAGCTGCGCTACAATACGCTTATCTACAGCTACAACAAGATATGGGGCAAATAGTGGCGTATCAAGCGCCGTCTAATCAGAGCTCTGATAACGGTAATCGCTCTAATAATCCTAACGCGCCGGCAGCGCCTACTATCGAAGCCTTTATGAGCTTAACTGGCGAGCAAATCAGCTTTGTACGTTTTGCCGATCCTGACCCACGTTATCAAATTAGCCCAAGCTTGCAGCGAGTGGACTATATCTTTGCTGACCAGCGCTTAATCCGCCGCCAATATAGCACGTTACCAAGTAGCACCCTGCAAAATAATGCTGATAGTGTCAGCCTAGATACCGTTTTACTTGACGGCATCACAGAGGGACGCTGGCAAGCTTATACCCCTGAATTAAGTGCAAAATATCCTAATCCGCAAAGTGCCAGCATGAATAGCAATAACAATGCTAATAGCATGAATAATAAACAGGGCGCATCAGAAAACGCCAGCATCGAGCTGCTGCCGGCAGGCGTAGGCGTCAGCTTTAGTTATGAGGACATGCCGATAACATGGCAATGGGCACTGGCACCTAAAGCTTTACCGCAAAACAGTAAAAAATCCGCCAGTCCGCCCAACACGAATACTAGTAATAGTGCAAATAACGATACGGATAATAATGCTAGTGTGAACGATGACAACGTTAATAATAATGACAATACCAATAATGATAGGAATAATGAGTAGCTTATGAGCCCCATGGCAGACTCACAGCGCGGCGTGGCATTATTAACCATTTTGCTATTGGTGGTCAGTATTACGATAGTGGCAGGCTCGATGTTAGCCAGTCAAAAAATCGCCATTCGCCGTAGTGGGGTGGTGGTGACTCAAGACCAACTATTACAAGATATTGATGCCGGTAAACAATTGGCAGTGACCATTATTCGTGCCGATAATCAGCTCAATGACACCGATAGCGCCCAAGATATTTGGGCGCAGTCGTTGCCGCCTTATACTTTGGGTAGCCATAGCATTACGGTTGAGCTGCGTGATGAAGCCAGTCGGTTTAATATTAATAATTTGTATCATAATGGGCAAGTGGATAGCACCGCACTGGCGATATTTCAGCGCTTATTACTGCAATTAAACCTAGAGCCTGAGATTGCGAGCGCGGTGCTCGATTGGCAAGATGCTGATAATGAGGTTTATAAGGATGGCGGTGATGAAAGCAGCGTTTATGCCAATACAGCTTTGCCCAATCAGCCGTTTGTCAGTGCCGCGCAATTACAATCCGTGCGCGGGGTGGATGCCGAAGTACTGGCAACCTTGCGCCCTTATATTACCGCCGTGCCTTATTATCTACCGATTAATATTAATACCGCCAGTCCCGTGCTACTGGCGGCTTTGATGGAGCAGGCAAGCACCGAGCAGATGCAAGCGGTGATGACACGGCGTGAGCAGCAAGTCTTAACCGCGGTCACTGAGCTGTGGCAATTGCCACCTTTGAGCGCTTTAGATGCCGCTCAGCAGCAAGCATTAGCGCCAATATTAGCCGTGGATAGCCAAGCCTTTATGGCGCTGATTACCGCCACTAATGATGCCAGTAGTGGCGGTAATCAGCAGCGGTTTGCCACGGTTTTGATTGCCAATACGCGGGTGGATAATGGTGATAGTAATAAGGATATAGCTAATAATCCTATCAATGGCGCTGATGATAATACTCGTCCCCAAAATCCTAAAGACGCTCAAGTCGTTAGCCAGCGTTTATGGGCATTTCGTCCGAATTTTTAAAACCATTAATTAAAGGGTATTAATCATTTAGCAGCGTCTGCTCAGATGACTTCCAATTATAAGCGCCATAAAACAGCATTTGTGCTTGGCGGGTACAATTATGCAGCATCAACTGTTTTTTATCCTCAATCTCTGCCAAATTAACCTCATCATCATGATCCTCTGAGTAGGTCAGCTCTAGCCAATCAATAATCCAAGAAAAAAACATATTAACCCCCGCTTCGGCGAGCAGACGGCGGTCATAATCATTAATATGCGCAAAGGCAGGTTGCAGCGCTAAATCCTCACCCAAAATCCGCGCATGCATTTTTATCAGCTCATTGATGGCTTTGCGTACCGCCTCCGAGCCGCCATAGCGCTCACTGACCAAAAACTGCCAATAGCGCGGCTGAGCATTGACCGATTGCAAAAACATCTGAATACTTTTGGCAATTTGCCGATCGAAGCTGCGCTTACGCCCAATTTGTAAACTGTCACTTAATATCGCCAGTGAGGTGCCCAGCTCCTCCAGCACCAATGCCTGACCGAGCGATTCCATATCATCAAAATGCCGATAAAATGCCGTTGGCACCACGCCCACTTCACGGGTCACTTGCCGCAAGCTAATGGAGCTAAAGGATTGTCCGGTCATACATAAATCTAATACCGCATTAAAAAATGCGTGCCGAGTTTGAAGTTTTTTTTGTTCGCGACTGCTCATAATATGTCAAATTTGCCTAATAGGTGCTTATCATACTCATTTCAGCGCCAAAATACGAATAAAATCCATGACTGTATCCCTGAGTTATCATACCATAGTACCCCAATGACCTTGCAGCTCTTGCGCCAGTCTATAGGCTTCGTGGTCATTCATCCCAGTAATAAAATCTAAAATATTGAGAATGTTTTGATAAGTATCCGCTGTTAATTGGCGCAGATTTTCATCCAGATGCGGCTGTAATAAACTCAATAAGCGCTGCTGCTCAAATGATATCGAGTGTGTATCCAATGCCGTCCATGCCAGTGGCATAAAGGCGTCAAGCAGCCGCTGCAAGCATTGGTTTGCCATCAGCTCCATGCGCACTTTGCTCGGATGGTTAAATATTTTGATACGTGCCAACTGTTTGGCTTGATGGATACCACTCTTAACCGTAGGCGTGCAGTGCGCAAATAAGCTACCCTCTAACGTACCTGCTAACATGACCTCGCTATTTGCCACAAAAGCATCGGTGACTTTATTCACCAGTCGCATCATCGCTTGCGCCCGTAATGCGGCGAGTTGCTGTCTGATAGTGCCTGTTGCTACTGGCGCATGCGCGGCAGTCGGCTTGCCTATCAGCTCATATAGAATCGGTGCGACCTCGCTAAAGCTCAGCATATTAAGATGAATACCATCCTCCAAATCTATCAGCGCATAGCAAATATCATCCGCCGCTTCTAATAAATACGCCAAAGGATGACGAGCAAAGCCCTCATGCTGCGCTGATTGCGGCAGCTGTAAGCAAGCGGCTAATTGCTCTAATTGCGCCGCTTCACTGGCAAAGCAGCCAAACTTTTGCACAGCCTGACTGCTGATGTTCAAGCCGCCGCTATCTATTTTATTGCTATGCGTTGCCAACCACGGATACTTCATAAACGCGCCCAAAGTCGCGCAGGTTAAGCGCATACCGCCTTTATCAGGATGATGCTCATTGCGTACTAGTAAGCGAAAACCTTGCGCGTTGCCCTCATAAGCGCGCAAATCTAACCGCTGATTAGGGCTCAGGCTTTGCAAAATAGTGTCTCTATCAGGATGCGCAAACCAATCACGAATCGCATACTCGCCGGCATGTCCAAATGGCGGATTACCGATATCATGAGCCAGACAAGCCGCTTGCACCATAACGCCCACATCAGCGGCGCTCACTCCTGCAGGCAGACCATTTGGCAATTTAGCATGCAGCTTTTCTGCTGCCATCATCCCTAATGAGCGCCCGATACAAGACACTTCTAGCGAATGAGTCAAACGCGTATGAATACCCAATTGATTGGTCAAGGGATGCACTTGGGTTTTTTGATTCAGCTGCCGAAAGGAGTGGGAAAACACCAAGCGGTCATAGTCTTTATGATAAGCGGTGCGCGCGCTATTTTGCGCAGGTGCATGCTGGTCACTCCCTAAGCGCTGCGCATTAAATAGCTTTGCCCAATGCGCGCTGCTGTTGCTCGGTTTATTTTGATAAGCACTCATAAATAACGACTCCTGATGGTTTATTATTATGGTTTACGTCCTAGTATAATAAAAAAAGCCAGCACCAAGGCTGACTTTTAAGAGTTCTATGTTAAGGCTATAATTATACGATACTAACGAGACAAAGCACTTACACGTTAAATCTAAAGTGCATCACATCGCCATCTTGAACGATGTAGGTTTTGCCCTCTAAACGTGATTTGCCTGCCGCCGCTGCGCCTTTTTCGCCGCCATACTCGATAAAATCATCATAAGCAATCACTTCAGCACGAATAAAGCCGCGCTCAAAATCAGTATGAATCACCCCTGCCGCTTGTGGGGCGGTCGCACCCACCTCAACCGTCCAAGCGCGAACTTCTTTGACCCCAGCGGTAAAGTAAGTTTGCATATCGAGCAAATCATAACCACCACGTATCACTTGGTCAAGCCCTGCCTCTGCCATGCCCATCTCTGCCAAAAAGTCTTGCTTATCGGCTTCATCAAGTTGGGCAATTTCAGACTCAATCTGATTACACAGCGCAATGACAATCGACTCCTCACCCGTGGCATAGGCGCGTACCGCATCTAAATAAGGGTTATTCTCAAAGCCATCATCGCTGACGTTAGCGATATACATCGTCGGCTTTAGGGTAATTAAGCCGTAACTTCTAATCAGCTTTTTCTCCTCAGCGTCAAGGTTAGCCGCGCGCGCCGCCGTGCCTTCTGCTAGTAGTGGCTCAACCTTTTTGAACACCTCAAGTAGGGCTTGCGCGTCTTTATCACCGCCTTTGGCTTTTTTGGAGAGGTTGTGAATAGCGCGCTCAACGGCTTCTAAATCCGCGAGTGCCAATTCAGTATTGATGGTTTCGATATCATCAATCGGGCTGACGCGACCATCGACGTGTACCACATTATCATCATCAAAGCAGCGTACCACGTGGGCGATGGCGTCGGTTTCACGGATGTTGGCGAGGAACTGGTTGCCCATACCTTCGCCTTTAGATGCGCCTGCGACTAGCCCTGCGATATCCACAAACTCCATGGTGGTCGGTAGTACACGTTCAGGCTTGACGATTGCCGCCAGTGCCTTTAAGCGCGGGTCGGGTACCGGCACGATACCGGTATTGGGATCTTTGGTACAAAACGGAAAGTTTTCAGCGGCGATGCCCGCTTTGGTTAAGGCATTGAATAAAGTGGATTTACCCACGTTTGGTAGTCCGACGATGCCGCAATTAAAACCCATAATGCTCTCTCAATCAATTAGTAAAGAAATAGAATACATAAAATAGTATGCTGTAAAAATTGGCGCTATTGTAGCAAATATCGTCTGCAAGTGGGCGTATAGATATATAGATAAGCGGATGTTATTCATCAGCACTGGCGGTTTCAACCACCCCAATCATCACGCCCATCTGTTTTTTATCGTGCTTATCGATACTTGGTGCATAAAGCGCCGAGGCAATACCGCCATCCAAAAACAGCGCGTTGGGGCAGTTTAAATCCTCTTTAAATAGCGCGGCAAATTGATAAAAAGTCACCGGCTCATGACTATTGATAAACTGTATCCTGCCATCAGCACACACCCCTGCGCCATTACGGAATTTTACCGAGGTGCTATCAGGATTAAACTGCGGATGAATAGCGCCATTTATCACCAGCATCGGTCCTGATTGAGTGGCATACCAAGGCTGCACACCGCTCTTCAGCTGCGCCTCTAAGGCGTGACTTTCCGTAATCTGTACGTTGTTATCATGGTCCCACCACAGCACGCCATTAGGTAGTAGATGAAAATTGCCGCCGCCTTCATTGAGGTTTAAGGCGCGGATTTCTCTGCCCTCGATAACGGTATAGCCGATAGGGGCGTAGCGCTCATCATACATGCCCGCATTCATCGCAAAGGCAAGATTTTGCTCAGCAGGTAACGCCTTTATTAAAGTATCAAAGGTGAGTAGTGGCGACTTATCATCCACTGCCGCCTGAGGCGCTTGCCAAAATAGCTGTAAGGAGACACTCGCACTTTTTAAAGCCTTAATATCAATCTGACAGGCACTATAAGAAAACGGTGTATCTTGGGTGTGGCATGACCAATCGGCTGCTGCTGCCAAACGACTGTTTTCTGATGTCGGCTGGCACGCGCTGATAGTGAGGCTGACCGCGGCAAAAACACCGGCAGTCATGAGTCTCACCACTGGTATATTAGATAGTGCTTGACGACATGTCATGTTACTTATTCACTTGCTGAGTCTGGCAAATCACGAACGGTGTTATTGATATTGCCCATGAGATGGCTGCCGTGATGGGTGTTACTGACGTGACTATCGGTTTGTTTAGTGGGGGCGTTGGTTTCACGACCTTTATCCCGCGAGTCTTTATTATAAGCAATCAGCGCATCATTATCTGCCAAAAAGCTCGCAGGATTTGCCATGACCCACATCTGGTTAAAGACGTCGGCACGGGCGTTGTTTTCAAGCAAAGCCCCTTTATCGGTGAAGTAAAAAAACTTCGATAACAGCTTTATTTGTCCATCATCGAGGCGGCGGGCGATATGATAAGGCTGCAGCTGGCTTGGGTGCTCAAGTCCTACCGCACCGACGATACTAGAGAGGGATTTGAGGGTGTTTTTATGAAAGCTTGCCACGCGCTCAGCTTTACTGGGCACATCGAGGGCTTTTTGGCGATAAGGGTCTTGAGTGGCAACTCCTGTTGGGCAAGTGTTGGTGTGACATGAGCGCGATTGAATGCAGCCGACTGCAAACATAAAGCCGCGCGCTGAATTACACCAGTCAGCGCCTAGCGCAATCATGCGGGCGATGTCGAAGCCTGAAACGATTTTGCCACTGACGCCTACTTTTATTTTGTCACGAATACCGGCACCCACTAAGGTATTATGCACCAGTAAAAACCCGTCAACCATCGGCATACCGACATTATCCATAAACTCAACGGGAGCGGCACCCGTACCGCCTTCAGCGCCATCAACCACGATAAAGTCGGGATAGTTATCCGCCTCGATCATCGCTTTGACAATCGCCATAAACTGCCATGGCTGTCCGATACACAGCTTAAAACCGACCGGTTTACCGCCTGATAAGTCGCGCAGTTGTTGCCAAAAAGCCACCAGCTCACGCGGGGTACTAAAAGCGCTATGCGAGGAGGGCGAGATGCAGTCCTGTCCCATAGGTACTTGACGCGTATCGGCGATTTCTTGAGTGATTTTCTCACTGGGCAACACGCCGCCTTTACCTGGCTTGGCACCTTGTGAGAGTTTGATTTCAATCATTTTGACTTGCGGCTCTGTGGCTCTAGCGGTAAAAGACTGTGGATCAAAATTACCATGAGCATCGCGGCAACCAAAATAACCGGTACCCAGCTCATAAATCAAATCGCCACCGAACTTGCGATGATAGGGGCTGATTGCGCCCTCGCCCGTATCATGAGTAAAGCCGCCTATTTTTGCGCCTTGATTGAGCGCCATAATGGCGTTGGCAGATAAACTCCCAAAGCTCATCGCTGAGATATTAAACACCGACATATTATGAGGCTGCTGACAGCGCTCGCCGCCAACCATAATACGGAAGTCTTGATTGTTCAGCGGTTCGCTGACGGCTGATTGCAAAAACCACTCTTTACCATGGGCATATAAATCATCAAGCGTACCAAAAGCATTGGTATCGCTGACGTTTTTGGCGCGTTGATAAATAAGCGCGCGCTGCTGGCGTGAAAACGGCACTTCTTCCTTATCATTTTCGAGTAAATATTGACGAATTTCAGGGCGAAAATCCTCAAGGAGATAGCGAATATGACCGGCAACCGGATAATTTCTCAATATGGCATGTTTTGCCTGTATCACATCATAAATACCCAAGCACACACCCAATCCGCCAATAATAATCAGCCACCAGTTTACCGATAATAGCCCTGATAACAATAGCAACACCGCAGCGGCAAAAGTGCTGTAGCGTAGGAGCACGCCGACTAAATAAGGAGAGCTGGTTTTAGGATTGAGATTGGTACGAGATTGGGGCATAGCAGCACTCACCGTCAGACATTAAAAGTTAAAAATGCGTTAGTATATGGGATAGTATCATTGACCACCCATCGCTCAGATTATCACTGAAATTATAACCCTATAATATCATGGCTTGACGCTCATTGAGTAACGGTATGCTCATGTTGACTTTTTAGACCAAGCGGTCGGTTATCGTTTAAGTCATATTATTCAGAAATGGCTTCGATATCAGTGAGGATAGCGTCCTCTTTACTTTGCCACTGTACGTTTTTTCCAATCTGCCCAAGCTGCTTGATTTTCTCTAAACGCAATTGGCGACTGTGACGATTGACATACCACTCTTCAATGAGCATCTCAATCAGCTCAATTAAAGAGCTGGCTTCATGCTCATCCACCTCAACGATTTGGTTAATGTCCGTTTGCATATGCGCACTGACATTGCCCACTTTCATCACCACTTCAATGGCTTCCCACGTATCAAACTCCACTTTATCTTTGATAGATTCTATCTCTAAAGCAAGGTTCTGAGGGCTGATATTCCAAAAGTCGCGAATGATACCTTGCAGACATCTTCTCGCTAGTGCCGCCGATGCTTTAGGGCTTAAATCTTGAATCAAATACGCCTCTTCATAATCCTCTTTTATCGTTTGGGGGATATAATCAGGCAAATGCTTGGGCGCTAATTGTGGTCTTAAGCGCCACGTATTGAGCAAATTACCAAATTTAAGCGCGGGATAAGTCGCCTCTAACTCTCTTAATTTAACCTCAAGGGTAAACTCTTTACACTTTGGATTGGGGCAGGTTATCGACCAAATATTGAGATATAACTCACCATATTTGCTACCTTTATCTAAATTGAGATGACCTCTATTGAGGTTGTTATTACTGATGGTTGAGTGGTGTAAGCAAAAGGGGCATTGCCATGGATAAGACATTTTTCTTCCTTCAAGACGTTATGATAAAGTTGAAGCTGACTGTCAGTGTCTGGTAGTTAAGGGTAAAGAGTACCTTGTAACCAGTGACGTGTACGGGGCATGAGAGGTAAAAAAAGACGTCTGCCCGCAACGCGATGCAGCCACTACAGTATATTTTCAACCCCCTGCTGTGGAAGTCCGGGGTCTGACACTCGCCCAGTCAGCTCCAAAGTGCTAGTCTACCAGTTTATGGTAAAACTGCTAGAAAATTCTAAGAGTTAATAATGAAGGATTCGTGACCGGTCTGAATATATCAGCCGTTAATTAAACGCTCTACGCCAGCAAATCAATCTGCCAGTTATTGGCTTGAATCACAATATTAATTTGCCGTAGCTTCATGGCGATATCATCCGCCTGCTTTTGCAGTCCACCTACTGCAATCATCACTTGCCACTTAATCTCCCGAGGGCTATAGCGATCCGCTTCAGTATCGGTCGCTGCAATGGCGTCAATTAATAGCTTATGGCGCATCTCTAACGTATCACGCTCAACGAGTAGCGTCAGCATGGCTTGACCTTTATCCGTCTTTGCAATGGCATTGGTACGGTGGATACGTGCTATCAAAGTGCTCAGTTCGCTAATAATTTGACTGGCATCCATCATTAGCGCGTTTGGATCCTCAGATGGCGTATCGCCTTCTTGGACTTTGACAGTATTACGGATACGAGCTTTGAGTTGAGCGAGTTTTTTTTGCATATCGCTGCGGATGAGGAGGGCTTCTGCAAGTTTCATGGGGTTCTCGCTATTTTGTTGGATTAATGGCAGCTTGCAGGCATGATTGCGGCGCACTGCAAAAATAACATGCCGCTTGATTAAGAGCTTAGCTTCGTTACTCGCTATCTTGAGGGTTATTTTTAATGGTGTCGTTAGCGGGTTGCTGGTCTCTTTTATTTGGTGTTTTAGCAGGCGGCTCTATGGGCGCAGGACTATCTGAGCGACTAAAAGAAAAGAGCTGATGAGTAGGTTTAGCCGCCGCTTTTAGGTGCTTTTTGATTCTTCTTGCGGCATTAGCAGCTGCTCGTTGTTGCGCTTCATGTTGCGCCTCATCATAGAGCTGTTGATAGATAGCAATGGTGTCTTTAATCATCTCTTGCATGGTAAATTTGTCGGTCATATTAGGGCGAGTGACACTCTCTAATTGACTGCGCACCGCTTTACATAAGGCTTGGGCGTTGTACTTTTTGACCAGTCCTTGCGGGTATAAAGGCTGCAAGATTTCACTAAAAGCCGCCTGATCCCAACCAATCACGGGCGTCCCTAAATGTATGGCTTGTAGCGCATTGATACCGATGGATTCGGGCTGATTGGCAAGCGCCATAACGATATTTGCCGCCGACAGCCACTCGCGCATATCGTTACGTTTGCTGCCGACATAAGTGACGCGCTCACCTAAACCTAAGGCATTGATACGTTGGCGAAAATCCTCATGCGCCACATCACCCTCTCTATAATCCTCATCCATAATGATGACGTGGATGAGTGGAAACTCTTCTTGTAAATTACCCAAAATATCAATGAGCCATTCTTGACCGTATTCATTACCGATAATGCTTGGGAATACCAGCCACTTTTTATGCTCAAGCTCTGGATATTCTGCAAAGGTGCGCCGCAGCCAATAGACAGAAGGATTATGCCGATAAAGATAGCGCCGCGTATCAACCCCGCGATAAATGCGTTTGATGACCTTTTTACCCATCTCTTCACGGCGCAGCCCTTTTACCAGATAATCGGTGACACTATCCGACACGGTGATAATGGTATCGACATCGAGCAATGCCTTGGAGTATTTATTAATCGGATAAAAACCGTACATGGTGGAGACGAGCTTTGGGGGACGTTTGAGCCGTGCCCGCCGCAGCGCTAAATGCAAAATCCACGCCGGCGTGCGTGAATGTAGATGGATAACATCAGGCTCGTACTTTTCGATAAGATGGCGCAGGGGGGCGATTTGTAATAACGATAGCCACGACTTTTTATTCATATGCAACTGATGATGTATATTGCCATCACGCTCTAGGCGTTTGACCAGCTCATTATCGTCATCCGCACTTGAGACGATGATAGAGGTGTGACCGTTTTTGACCAAGGCACGCCCTAAATGAAAAATCCCACGTTCGGATTCGTCATGTTTTAAAGACGATAATAAGCGCATCACTATCATAATGGAGTCAGTATTCTTTGGCGATATTAAGGGGTTATTGTCAGGCAAAAACGCTCAAAACTCAACTTGTAACAGCCGTTGGTAGGCAGCAATAAAAAAGACCTTGAGCGCTCAAAGTCTTTTTAGCATAAAATGATAGCGCCCATAGGCTAATGACGCTTTAGACTTACGCTACTTTAGCGATTATTGTACTTTAGCGCGGATAATGACCGTTTGCGGCGCATCTGCGGCTAGATTGACCAGATTCCACTTAAGACCCGAGTAGTTTTCTTGCACAACGACAGTATTACCGACTTGCTGAATGGTCTGATAGCTATCGCCGCCAGTGGTGGCAAGCGTAGGCAGTGGACTATTGAGTGAGAGCAGTGTCACCCCATTAGGCAAGGTCACGGTGGCATTTAAATCAGTCACAGGCACGCTGGTGCTGCTGCTATAAGTGGTGTGATATTCGATAATATCGCCGGCTGCAATATGATTGGCGGGCACAGCAACCTCACGCCCTGCGCTATTTTTGAGCACTTTCATGATTTTTGTATTGGCATTAACTTGATTAGGCACACTAAATACAGGGTTCAATTGTAAATTATCTAAAGAGATGACCGTGGTCGAAGCGGTTACAGGGACTGTCGTTGTCACAGGCACGCTGGTTACAGGAACGGTCGTCACTGTGCTGTTGCCTTGTGGTAGGCTAACTTGAGTAACAGTGGCTTTAGAATAGCTATAACGAGGCACATTGGTCACTTGCGTCACATAAAAGGGGGCGCCATCTTGCATGGTAATGCCTGTCGGTGTCGCCGTGATGGTGGCAACTTTACCATCAGCTGATTGCTCAACGATAGTGGTACTACCACTGGCAGGTTGGCTGATAGTCACTTCAGAGGTCGCATTGGCGCTAAAGCTGGCAAACCATAAGCTTGCCATAATAGCCGTCAATACAGGTTTAAGGGTGGTTTTGGCGGCACTCACTAATACGGGCATATCACTCGGTATAGTCATTATAGACTCCTTTAAATTAAGCACAAATCACTCATTATAAGCCGTTACTTAGAGCGTTATAGCCACATAAAACCCCGTCACTGATTAGATAAGTCTTATCAGTGACGAGGACGTGGCGCGTTATTATTCATTATCAACGATCAATAACAGGCTTAGTTTTTCACTCAGATGATTATGCGCCAAAATCGGGGGACTAAAAAAGCTGCATTGTGTAACTTATAAATTTTTAGAGCGCTGAGTGACTATTGTTAAGCGGGTTATAAAACCCCTTTTCTAGCTATAAATAACCTTCATAATTTCGTATTCAACCACGCCTTTTGGGGTTTCAATACGCACTTCATCGCCTTCAAACTTACCGATGAGACCGCGGGCGATAGGAGAATTGACTGAGATTTTGCCCGCTTTAAAGTCCGCCTCATCATCGCCGACGATTTGATAACGTTTTTCTTCTTCGGTATTCATGTTTTCGATAACCACCGCTACCCCAAAGACGATACGTCCATCTTGCGCTAAAGTGGCAGGATCGATGACTTGTGCGCCACCAAGTTTGGCTTCGATATCACGGATACGCGCTTCACAAAACCCTTGTTGCTCACGGGCGGCGTGGTATTCAGCGTTTTCTTTGAGGTCACCGTGTTCACGGGCTTCAGCGATAGCGGCGGTAATACGCGGACGGTCAATCGTTTTTAGTTGTTTGAGTTCGGCCTCTAAAGCCGCATGTCCTTGCGGAGTCATGGGATAACGTTGCATGTTTTTTCCTTAAACC
>DAIPIF010000001.1:0-32009 GCA_036770925.1 Psychrobacter sp. | reverse complement strand
TTGAGGTGATGGCGGTGCTCAATAAGATTGATTTGCCACAAGTTGAGCCTGAGCGGGTGATTCAAGAGATTGAGGACATCATTGGTATTGATGCTGTGGATGCGCCGCGGGTGTCGGCAAAATCAGGTTTAGGCGTCGATAAGCTGCTTGAGGCACTGGTCGAGTTTATTCCTGCGCCAACGGGTGACCGTGACGCGCCGCTACAAGCTTTAATTATCGACTCATGGTTTGATAATTATTTAGGCGTGGTGTCGCTGGTACGTGTGCGTGAAGGCACGATTAAGCAAGGCGATAAGCTGTATATTAAATCCACCAAAGAGTCGCATTTAGTCGGCTCTATCGGGGTCTTTACCCCTAAGCCGCTTGATACGGGTATGCTACAAGCAGGTGAAGTGGGCTTTATTATCGCCGGTATTAAAGACATTGCAGGCGCGCCCGTGGGCGATACCATTACCCATGCCAAAACCCCTGATGTCGAGCGTATCCCAGGTTTTAAACAAATCACGCCGCAAGTTTATGCGGGTATGTTTCCCGTTGACTCTAGTGACTTTGAAAAGTTCCGTGAAGCGCTGCAAAAACTGCAAATTAATGATGCCTCACTGTTTTTTGAGCCAGATACCTCTGACGCCCTTGGCTTTGGCTTTCGTTGTGGTTTCCTCGGTATGCTACACATGGAGATTATCCAAGAGCGCTTAGAGCGTGAGTATGACTTGGATTTGATTACCACCGCGCCGTCAGTTATCTATGAGATTGTGAAGAAAAATGGCGATATCCTCTATGTTGATAACCCATCACGACTGCCTGAGCCTAATAATATTGAAGAATTCCGTGAGCCGATTGCGCGCTGTCAGATTTTAGTACCACAAGATTACTTGGGTAACGTCATGACCTTGTGTATCGAGCGCCGCGGTGTGCAGGTGGATATGCGCTTTATGGGTCGTCAAGTACAGCTGATATTTGATATTCCGATGGGCGAGGTGGTGATGGATTTCTTTGACCGCCTAAAATCTGTCTCACGTGGTTTTGCCTCACTCGATTATAATTTTGAGCGTTATCAAGTGGATAAGTTGGTCAAAGTTGACGTACTGATTAATGGTGAAAAAGTCGATGCATTAGCGATGATTGTGCACGAAACCCAATCCCGCTATCGTGGTAATGCCTTGGTTGGTAAAATGAAAGAGCTGATTCCGCGTCAAATGTTTGATGTGGCGATTCAAGCCGCCATTGGTAGCCAAATTATCGGGCGCAGTACGGTAAAAGCCATGCGTAAAGACGTCCTCGCCAAATGTTATGGTGGCGACGTCTCGCGTAAGAAAAAGCTGCTGTCTAAGCAAAAAGCCGGTAAAAAACGTATGAAGCAAGTGGGCAACGTGGAGATTCCTCAAGAGGCGTTCCTTGCCGTGTTGCAAGTCGATTAGATTGGCTATTGTCACTGTCATTATTCCTAAACCTGTCCTTATGCTGGCAGGTTTATTGGTTCATTCCGTTAGATAAATAGCTCGTCAATAGGCAACTGAGTATGGATTTTGATTTTAATATAATTTTGGTGCCCATCACCTTAGTGCTCGGATTTATTTGGCTATTAGATAAATTATGGCTCAAGCAGCGCAGTGGTTATAAAAAAAATATTCAAGATTATACCCAAGCGTCTGAACACTTAGAACGTCAAGAAGCCATCTTAATCGCCTTATTAAAAGATGAGAATGTGCAGTATACCGACTTAAATAGTCTCAATAAAGACGCGCTGCCTACCTCCGTTCATCCTGCTTTTGATGAGTACTGGCAACGTAAAAGCGATGCTAATATTGCCAGTACAAAAACGCTCAATCATACCGAAAGTGCGCCTATCCGCTGGGCCTACGACTTTTTCCCAGTGCTTGCCGTAGTATTAATCGTGCGCTCATTTTTGCTTGAGCCGTTTAATATTCCCTCATCCTCCATGGTGCCAACGTTATATACCGGTGATTTTATTGCGGTCAATAAATATGCTTATGGGGTACGGCTGCCGCTGACTTATAATAAAATACTCGATACGGGTAGCCCTGAACATGGCGATGTGATGGTGTTTCGTTATCCTGAGAATCCCAGTATTTATTATATCAAGCGCGTGATTGGACTGGCGGGCGACACGGTCAGCTATGACCAAAGGCAGATTTCCATTAATGGCGTGCCTGTTGCCACGCAAACGGTTGATTTTAGCGCTGACCCTACGTTGACCTCGCAGCTGTACGCCCCCGGTCAAGTCGCTCCTGGGCAGAGGTTATCTCCTGAAGATGCGGTGCAAATGGGACAAGAGGAAGAAACGCAAGCGCAGTATATTGAAGAAATTCAAGGCGATAATAAGCATTTAGCCCGTTATTTAGAGGGTGTAAATAGTAATAGTGCGCAGTACGCGCCATTTTTGCAGCAGCAAGCACCAGAGGTCATCGCCTCTCAAGGCACCCAATGGCAGATTAAAGTACCTGAAGGTCATTACTTTGTGATGGGTGATAACCGAGATCGTAGTGCAGATGGGCGCTTTTGGGGCTTTGTCCCTGATGACCATTTAGCCGGAAAAGCGGTTTATATTTGGATGCATAAGCCACCTGGTATCAAGCTACCTACCTTTGCTCGTAATGGCTCTATTGAGTAGTACTGATGCTTTGCACGGGCTATTAGCAATCACTTTTTTTATAAGATAGTATGCTAATATTAATAATAGCGCGATAGCTATGAGAATAAAAACAGACGGTTATCGCTTTATCACCTTATTTAATGGTTGTTTTAGGAGTCATTATGGCGCAGCAACTGAGCAGTTTATCCTCACAGCGCGGGGCGAGCGTGAGCGGTATTGTCATGATCCTCATTTTTATTGTTATCGCCGGTAAGTTGGTTGTGGCGATTGTTCCTGCCCAAATTGGCGATTATCAGCTCACCAAAACATTGAGCGACCAGTTAAGAGATGCCAATAACAATGGCGATTCTCCGAAACAGTTTATGAGTAAAGTCACTCAGCAATTATCTGTCAATGCCGATTATGACACCAATGTAGAAGAGGTGTTTGTGTTTACCAATAGCACCCCTGGGCAATTAGCCATTCGAAAAAACTACTCTAAAACCAATAACTTGTTTGCTAATGTGGATATCGTCAATCGCTTTGAGGGTGATATCGAAGCCTCTCCTGCAAAATAAACAGATATAAATAAGCCATTAAAAAACCACCATTTAAATCACACTGTCTTTAAACCTTTTAAGTATTAAAAACTACAGGGTAATTATAATTCACGCATGAAATCAACTTCACCCCAGTATCAAACGGTGCCTGCTGCTCAATCAAATAGCGCACTGATGGAAACCTTACCCATTAGCTCTGAATTTATTCAGCGTTTGAGCGTCTTAACGCGCAAGCTCGGCTACGTCTTTAAAAACCCAAGCTTGCCCAAACTGGCGTTGACCCATCGCTCTTTTGATAGCAAAAAAAACTACGAGCGCTTAGAGTTTTTGGGAGATGCGCTACTCGGTATGATTGTGGGTGAAGCTTTATATCATCGGCATCCGACCCAAAATGAGGGGCGTTTGACCCGCATGCGCGCCACTTTAGTGCGCCAAGAGTCTTTGGTCATTATCGCCCAAGATTTAGAGCTGTCCAATCATCTGATTTTAGGGGTTGGCGAGCGTAAAGGCGGTGGTCGCAATCGGGCTTCGATATTAGCCGATGCGGTTGAGTCATTGATTGGCGCTATTTATTTGGATAGCCAAGATATGGAGGTGACCCGCGACTGTGTGCTGGCGTGGTATGGGGATTTGATTAATGAGGTCAATGACCAAAAAGTTCTCAAAGATGCCAAAAGTCGTCTACAAGAATGGCTGCAATCCAAGCAGTTTGATTTACCTATTTATGAGCTGTTAGAAACCCGTGGCAATGCGCCCAATCAGATATTTGTGGTGCGCTGTCAGGTCAATATAGACCAGTGCCCCAATATTACAGAATCAGGTGAAAGTCGGCGTATTGCGGAGCAAAAAGCTGCTGAGCTGATGATTAACCAATTACATAAACTACCCAATGCCCTAAAAAAGCGCTAGATACGAGAATTCTCGAACCATTTATTAGCAGTGGCACTCACCGCCTTGCTATTTAACTATAAAGATAATGCCAATCATATGACTAAAAATACAGATATAAATACAGCTGCACAGACAGATATCAGTGCAAATATAGATACAAGCACGCCTACAGAAGCCCTCGCCGCTGAGCTTGATATCACGCCAGTCGCTGAGCCTGTGGATAATGCGCCACTAGAAAATAATGCAAACCTTGATAATGACCATGATAGTGATAGTGAAAATGATAGCGCTATCGAAGCATTTTTTGCGCCAAGCAGTAACCCTGTGCAAGCAGATGGTTTTAAAACCGGCTATGTCGCTATTGTTGGGCGTCCGAATGTCGGTAAATCCACCTTGATGAACCACATGCTCGGTCAAAAGCTGTCTATTACCTCACGCAAACCGCAAACCACGCGGCACCGTATTCACGGTATTTTGTCCAATGATGAGATGCAAGCGGTGTTTGTCGATACCCCTGGTATTCACCGTAATGAAGTGCGTGCTATCAATGAGCGCATGAATAAAGCGGCAGTGTCAGCATTGGTTGATGTAGATTTGGTGCTGTTTGTGGTGGATTCTGATCAGTGGCGTGACGATGATTTATTAACCCTGCAAAAACTGGGTAACACCGATTTGACCGTGGTACTTGTGATTAACAAAGCCGATACCCTAAAGGATAAAGGCGCGCTATTGCCACTGATTGAGACCTTTAGCGCCAGCTTTGATTTTGCTGATATCGTTCCAGTATCGGCACTAAAGAACCAGAACCTTGAGCGCCTGCAACAGGTTATCGCCTCACACCTGCCCGTTGCCGACCCCATTTATGACACTGAGCAAATCACCGATCGCTCAGAGCGTTTTTTGGCCAGTGAAATCATTCGCGAAAAAATCATGCGCAGTGCCGGTGACGAAGTCCCTTATGATTTAACCGTACAAATTGACGCCTTTAAAGATGAGCCGGCTCATACTGACCCAAAAACAGGACGTCCACGTAAAGCGGTCACCTTTATTGATGCGACCATTTATGTCGAGCGCGGCGGTCAAAAAGCCATCGTGATTGGTGATAAAGGTCAACGTATCAAGCAAGTGGGCATGGATGCGCGTAAAGATATGGAGCAATTGTTTGACAAAAAAATCATGCTCACCTTATGGGTAAAAGTCAAACGGGGTTGGTCTGATGATGAGCGTGCTTTGACCAGTTTGGGCTATTAATTAGCCTATCGCGGCTCGTGTGTTGGTAGGGTTAAGGGCTATCCATAAGCTCAGTCGCTCAGCATCATAGCTAAGGTTATCCGTCATGCGTAATGAGCCGTTAGTGGGTTATTTATTACATCAGCGCCCGTATCAAGAAAAGCGCGCGCTGTACTATTTGTTTTCTAAGCAGCATGGGGTCATCCACGGCATTGGCAAAAAAGGGGCGCCCTTATTTGAGCCTTTGCAGCTGTTTGCTACCGGCAAACGCGATTTAAAAACCTTTAGTCAAATAAATATCGTGCCATGGGATAATTATGTGGATAGTGCTGTGCAAAGCGCTGGCAGTGAGCCATCCGCCCGTCCGCCTCAGCGCTATCAGCAAATCAGCGGTCAGCAGCAATATGCCGCCTTATATCTCAACGAGATATTATGGAAATTACTGCCCACTGAGGATGCTGCACCTATATTATGGCAGCACTACCAAAACAGCATACTTGAGCTGAAGCAGCCGTTAGCTGCCGATGCCCTGCGCTTATGTTTGCGGCGTTTTGAGCAGCATTTATTTAAGCAATTAGGGTTTGAGCTGACCTTAACTCATGATAATGCATTGAATGCTATTGACCCTACTGCTCAATATCAGTTTTTAGCGGATATGGGTTTGGTGCGTGTTGACCAAGCAAGTACGAGCACATTGACGAGCTTGCAAACACTCTTTAATGGGACGGCGCTTATTGACATAGCGACGCTAGGTATCACTCAGCGCACTCTTAAGACAGGGTCGCGACTGCATCGGCAACTGATTGACCATCTGCTGGATTATCAACCGCTACAAAGCCGTCTATTATGGCAACAGCAGCAGCGCTACCAATAAAAATTAGCTCACAGTGCCGCCTATATTTTGACTATATGCCAAATAAACCGATGACTAAAAGGATTTTTTATGACTCTCTCAGCCGTAAACCTTAGCGAAAAATCACCACAAACGCCTTTATTAGGGGTTAATATCGATCATGTGGCAACCTTGCGTCAAGCACGTGGGGTCGATTATCCTAGTCCATTAGCAGCGGCATTATTATGTGAGCAAGCGGGCGCTGATGGTATCACCGTGCATTTGCGGGAAGACCGCCGACATATTCAAGATGCTGATGTTTACGCCATCGCCCAGCAGCTGACGACTCGTCTGAACTTTGAGATGGCAGCGACGGCAGAGATGTTAGCGATTGCTTGTGAAGTGCAACCATTTTGGGTCTGTCTCGTGCCTGAAAAACGCGCAGAGTTGACCACCGAAGGCGGACTAGATGTCGCAGGACAACGCGCATGGTTGAGCGATTATATCCATAAGCTACAAGCGGCAGGTATCAAGGTGTCTTTATTTATCGACCCTGACGAGAGCCAAATTAGCGCCGCCGTTGCCTGTCATGCTGACGCCATAGAGCTGCACACGGGCACTTATGCCACAGCGGGCTTATCTCAAGATAATGCAGCGCAAGCATTGGAGTTACAGCGTATCATCGATGCGGTCGCTTTTGCCAAACAGGCAAATCCGCAACTGCTTGTCAATGCAGGGCACGGTCTGACCCGTGATAATGTCCATGCCATCGCCCAAATCGACGGTATTTATGAGCTTAATATCGGTCATGCCTTGATTGCTGATGCCGTATTTGTGGGCTTAGAAAAAGCTGTGACCCTGATGAAAGCGGCAATGCATCGATAGTTTTATTTTGCTGCCATTATAACCCCCATCCTCATAGACAGTCAGTAGGATGACTCTCATTAGGCTTATACTTAATGCGCCCTATCTGACTAAATGAGACTTGATACATCGCTGTATTATAGATGGAGGTGGGGCAGTACTTAATATGACCAAAAAATCCGCGCGGCTGCCCGCTATCACCCCAAAACTTAATATAATGGCGATTACCGGCACGCAAATGTACCGTACCGTATTTAGGGTGCAAACGTTGTTTGGCTAATAAAATATCCGTAGCATCATCAAAATGATAATTGGCATTATTATCTATAAATAGCAGCACACTCTCCGTACTATCTTTATGACAGCGCCCATTAGCATCTGATAAACACAATAATAAATCTTGACGTCTAACGAAACTCTCAGACTTAGCCTCGGTCAGAGTATTGATCAACTCATAACGGACGCGCTTCGCCTCCATCCTCGCCAATTGAGTCATAATAGCAGGAACCGCAAAAGTCGCTATAATAGCGATAACGAGCACCGTCACTATCAGCTCTACCAGTGTAAAGCCATAAAGATTCATCGCATAAGCATTATTGATAACGGTAGGACTATCAAGCAGCGTCAGCGCCTCAGGTGCATAGGCAAGTGTTAAGGGTATGGCGACCGCTACCGTGAGCGGCGGCACTAGAGTAGAAATCTGCGGTGACATATTCATTAATAGTCGTGACCTATAGGTAGTTTTAGGTGATTTCGAGTCACTCATTTTTGCTAAATGGCGACCTTTAAACCCATTATCCGCCCAAAAATCATTATCCTCTTAAATACCCCACTAATGTTAAATAAATTACTATAAATATCCTGCCATTAGAAAATAATCGGCATAATATAGTCGAGTCACTCTAAAAATGAGACAGCGCTGCTGAGATGAATGTTGCGCCGCCTCTGTGATCGCCCGCCAGTAAAATTTATCCCAGTAGCGCGTTTAAGTTTAAATGGATAACCATGTTACTTTGAACGGACGCTATCGACTATCAACAGAATATAACGTGACTGTCAAAATTTGTTTCTATTAGTGAACGTTGGGTTTTTGCAATAGAGAAAAAAAATAAATTGTATTAGAATATGTCATAAGACATAAAAACCCCACTATTTATCCCGTTTATCGATAGTGACAGTCTCCTGATAACCAATATTGACATAAATAGTGAGTAGGTACTCTGTGTAACTTAGGTGAGTTGTTGGTAATATAAGCCGGCAAATATGTTCTTGTTACAACACTATCGTGTAATAATGTGTAGCTGTTTGGCGAAAAAAGTTGTAAACTAAATCGATAATCGCTAAGCTACTCCCTAACTAGTTTTGCTGTATAATGATATATCCGTAAACGATGTATGGTTTTAGTACATCTTAGGAAACAGTCTTGCATAATGCATTACTCAAATCATCCTTTGGAGGAAGTCCATGAAATTGAATAAAATTGCTCTAGCTTTATTTGCAGTAACTGCTGCACCATTAGCGGCTAATGCTGGTGTTACTATCAGCCCATTGCTACTTGGTTATCACTACAGCGAAGGCGCTGACAAAGAACAGAATGAGTTACTAAAATCTGGTCAGGATACAAGTACACCTCTGAAAGGCTATTCTGACGGTATCTATAAAAAAGATGGTCTATATACTGGTGCTGCACTAGGTATCGAGCTAACTCCTTCTACTCAGTTCCAAGTTGAGTATGGCGTATCAAATACTGATGGTCAGAGCTTAGATGGCACTAAAGGCGATCGTTTCGATGTCGAACAAGAAATGATCTCTGGTAACTTCTTAATCGGCTTTGAAGAGTTCAGCGGTTATACAGACAGCGCGTTCAAACCTTACGCTCTAATTGGTGCTGGTCAGTCAAAAATTAAAGTAGAGACTAAAGACGCTTACACTTCAGGTTATGCGACTAATGCTAACCCAGTTGGTCCTATCGCAGCTGGTTCTGAAGTATCAGAAACTAAAGACACTATCGGTAACCTAGGTCTAGGTGCGATGTATCGTATCAATGATGCTATCAGCCTACGTGGTGAAGCCCGTGCTATCCACAACTTCGATAACAACTGGTGGGAAGGCATGGCATTAGCCGGTCTAGAAGTGGTACTTGGTGGTCACTTAGCACCAACAGTAGCCGTTCCACCGATGCTAGAGCCACAAGCACCATCAGTAGTGGTACCACCAGTAGTTGTGGTACCAGTAGAAGAAGATCTTGATTCTGACGGTGATGGTGTACCTGATAGTATCGATCAGTGCCCAGGCACGCCGATGAATATCGTAGTCGATGAGCGCGGTTGCCCAGTAGACGTCGATATCATCGATGAGCTAAAAATGGAGCTACGTGTCTTCTTTGATAACGATAAATCAGCTATCAAATCACAGTATCAGCCTGAAATTGCGAAAGTAGCAGAGAAGATGCGTGAGTATCCAAACTCTATCGCTCGCGTTGAAGGTCATGCTTCGAAAACTGGTCCATCAGCACGTTATAACCAACGTCTATCAGAAGCTCGTGCAGTAGCGGTTAAGTCTATGTTGACTAACGAATTTGGTATCGCACCAAACCGTCTATCAACCGTTGGTTACGGTTATGACCGTCCAATCGCAGACAACAACACTGAAGAAGGTCGCGCTATGAACCGTCGTGTTTATGCCATCATCACTGGTGACAAAACGATGACTGTTGAACAAACTAAAGATATGGTTGTTCAGTAAATCAGAGCTTATTGCCTCAATCAGCGTTAATGATTGACCAATAATATGATGAAAAAAGTCACCTACGGGTGGCTTTTTTTGTGTGGCTACAAAATATTTATGAGATAAATCCTTATAAAAATAAGTTATTACACAAATTTATAGTGTAATAATGTTATACTAGCCGCCCAAACACTTTGTAAATTGACGAAGTGTGCACTAGCACCGCTAAATGTACGATGGATTTATCAGTATAAATTTTATAGTTATTGTGACTTTTTATCAGAGGTGCTTATTCAGCGCACGATTGGTGCCTGCATTTAAGTATCGAATAAAAGTATGTTGCTGAAAGTATATTGCTGATTGATGATGACAGCTTATCCAAAGGCGCTTAGAGCTACTGTATTTTTTTAAGACGAAACGAGCATTTTATATGGCGAACGACATTAAACACTTGCGTAATATTGCAATCATTGCCCACGTTGACCACGGCAAAACCACATTAGTTGATAAATTATTGCATCAATCAGGTACTTTTGGCGACCGTGCCAACGTTGCAGAACGTGCAATGGATTCAGGTGATATTGAGCAAGAGCGTGGTATTACCATTTTGGCAAAAAACACCGCTATCCGTTGGACAGACGATACGGATGGTACTGAATACCGTATCAATATTGTCGATACCCCAGGTCACGCCGACTTTGGCGGCGAAGTTGAGCGTGTTATGTCAATGGTTGACTGCGTATTACTCGTGGTTGATGGTGTCGATGGTCCTATGCCGCAAACGCGCTTTGTGACTCAAAAAGCGTTTGAGCAAGGTCTAAAGCCGATTGTGGTGATTAATAAAATCGACCGTCCGGGTTCACGCCCTGATTGGGTTATGGATCAAATCTTTGATTTGTTCGATAACTTAGGCGCAACCGATGAGCAGCTTGATTTTCCAATCGTTTATGCTTCTGCATTGAACGGTATTGCTGGTTTAGAGGCAGATAATCTCGCTGAAGATATGACGCCGCTGTTCAAAACCATCGTTGATGTGGTACAGCCGCCACAAGTGGATGCCGATGCGCCATTCCGCATGCAAATCTCCAGCCTTGATTATAATAGCTTTGTTGGGGTTATCGGGGTTGGTCGTATCCAGCGCGGTAGAGTAAAAACCAATACGCCTGTGACTATCGTTGATAAAGAAGGCAAAACGCGTAATGGTCGTATCCTAAAAATCATGGGCTATCATGGTCTAGATCGTATCGATGTTGAGGATGCACAAGCGGGCGATATTATCTGTATTACCGGTATCGATGCGCTAAACATCTCGGATACGATTTGTGATCCTAACCATGTTGAAGCACTGCCACCGTTAACCGTCGATGAGCCAACGGTATCGATGAACTTTCAGGTGAATAACTCACCGTTCGCAGGTCGCGAAGGTAAGTTTGTGACCTCACGTAATATTCGTGAGCGTCTAGAGCGTGAGCTGATTCATAACGTGGCACTACGTGTAGAAGATACTGAGTCTCCTGATAAATTTAAAGTATCAGGTCGTGGTGAGCTACATCTGTCGGTACTTATCGAAAATATGCGCCGTGAAGGTTTTGAGCTTGGGGTATCAGGTCCAGAAGTTATCGTTAAAGAAGTCGATGGCAAGCTCCAAGAACCCTATGAAAACGTTATCTTTGATATCGAAGAGCAGCATCAAGGCTCTATCATGGAGCAAGTGGGTCTGCGTAAAGGCGAGATGACCAATATGCAACTCGATGGTAAAGGTCGTATGCGTATTGAAGCGACGATGCCTGCGCGTGGGTTGATTGGTTTCCGCTCTGAGTTCTTGACTCTAACGTCAGGTACGGGTATTTTAACCTCAAGCTTCTCGCATTATGGTCCACAGAAGATTGGTGATGTTGGCGGTCGTGCTAACGGTGTACTCGTATCAATGGCAAAAGGTGTTTGCTTAGGTTTTGCCTTATTTAACCTACAAAAACGTGGCAAAATGTTTGCAGAGCCGCAGCTTGAAGTTTATGAAGGTATGATTGTTGGTCTGAACTCACGTAACGATGATATGGTGGTTAACCCAACGACGGCTAAGCAGCTGACTAACGTCCGTGCGAGTGGTACTGATGAAGCGTTGACTCTGACGCCTGCTATCAAGTTTACCCTTGAGCAAGCGCTTGAATTTATTCAAGATGATGAGTTGGTTGAAGTGACACCAAAAGCGATTCGTCTGCGTAAGCGCTATTTGACAGAAAATGAGCGTAAGCGTCATGGTCGTAAGAAAGGTGCTTAATATCGACTCATAAATTATTTCGATAATTTATTTTATTTGAAATAACTGAGGTATTTGGCGCGCATAAAAGTATTTTTATGCGCGTTGTGATAAAAGGACGATGAGCAGTATAGAGTAAGCTAAATATAGTTTGCTCTATACTGCTTTTTTACGATTAGCCTATATATATGTAATGAATAGTATCATAGATAAAATTTTTGCGGAGTGAGCACTATGAGTATGGTTTCTGAGTTTAAAGAGTTTGCTATAAAAGGTAATGTGATGGACTTAGCGGTCGGTGTCATCATTGGTGGCGCGTTTGCTACCATTACGACATCACTGGTTGAAGATATTATGATGCCCATTGTTGCCTTTATCGCTGGTGGCGAAATCAATTTTAAAAACATGTTTATTGTCTTAGGCGATGCCCCTGAAGGGGTTGCTAGAACTTATGATGCCTTAAAAGAAGCGGGCGTTCCTATATTAGCCTATGGTAGTTTTATAACGGTGCTAATTAACTTTTTAATCTTAGCATTTATCATCTTTATGATGGTCAAAATGGTGAATAAATTACGTCGTGAGGACGAAGCGATAGTAGAAGAGACGGTGGAGGTGCCTTCAGAAGAGGTTATGTTACTTCGTGAGATTAGTAGTAAGCTGAGTAATAGTAATCTTACAAAATAAAGGGGTATTACTATAATAGGTTCGATTTGAGCGTGCTTATTTTGGGGTAAGATACTTATCATAAAGAGGGCTAACATTATAAATGTTAGCCCTCTTTGTTTTATGATGTTAGAGGTTAAGGCTGACTGACTATCACATAATCATTGGTGTTAATCAGAATCTCTGAGGGCTGATCAACGACGATGCGGACGAGGTTGTCATTGGTGACTTGTGATTTATAATAATTATCTTCAGCAACAGTGCAGCCTAAACAGCGTGCCATCGCATCCCAAGGCTCAACGAATAATTTTTGCTGAGCTTGATCGGCATTACCTCCGATAAGGGAGAAAGGTAGGCTGACGAGGTATAAGGCAGTGCCGGCGACTGCATTGAGGAGCTGTAATGGTTTACCTACTGCGGTATCCACTGCCATGGTTTCGTAAGAGGGACCAAAATCAGTCTCATTAATCTCTATTGCTGCTGAGGCGGGTTGCATCACGGCAGCGATAAGACTGGCGCTAATGAGGGCGGTTGCCAGTTTATGTTTCATGCTGCGCTGAGGCTTGGGGTTAACAGTCATAATAATGTCCTAAAAAACGTAAGCGCGATGGGCAATGGCGCTATAGTAAAGTGGTGATGAGAGGTTTGCGATTATAATAACCATTAAAGCAAGATGAGCGTTGATAAGCAACATAAATGCAGATAAGGCGCTTAAAATAGGCACAAAAATCGGCGTATATCCTTTTTAAGGTAAGGGCTGACAGCTTGGGCAATAGACACTCGCGCGTCCGTTTAGTTTTATATTCTCTAAAGTCGTGGCACAGTGCGGGCACGCTTGTCCCTGCTTACCATAGACATTGAGGGTTTGCTGAAAGTAGCCGGTTTGTCCACTGGCTACGGTAAAGTCACGTAGCGTTGAGCCACCTAGTGCGATGGCTTTATCCAAAATAACCTTGATATGTTGCACTAATAAATCAATGTGCTCATAAGTAAGCTGATTTGCAGGTGTGGCGGGGTGAATGCCGGCTAAATATAGGCTTTCTGTGGCGTAAATATTACCCACACCGACGACGATTTGCTGCTCCATAATGACGGATTTAATCGCTTTAGTGATAGGGCGTTTTTTTGAGCCTTGCTGGATATCGGCGCTGCGCTGAATGAGAGCGTATAAATAATCCGTACTAAATGCGCTCGATAGTGGTTCAGGACCCAAATGATTGAGGAGCTTAGCGCTATAATCTTGATGCCAGAGCACCGCGCCAAAACGCCTTGGGTCATGATAATGCAGCTGCGTCTGTACGCCGCTAGCATCCTGAAAGATTAAGAGCAGATGGTCATGTTTACGCTTCTCGCTGGCATAGGCGTGCTGCTGTAAACTGCCTGACATGCCTAAATGTATGATGAGTTGGTGGGTCAAAAGTGCCTGTGTTATCTCGTCAGTCGTGCTAAAAGTGGCGATAAGATACTTGGCACGGCGCTCAACGGTGTGCAGGCGGTAACCGACTAAGCGATTTAAATCATCAGGCATCTGCCAGCGTAGCTTGGGCTGAAAGACTTGTACGGCAGCGACTTTTTGCCCTAATAAAGGCTTTAAGCTGGTTTTTGTGGTTTCAACTTCGGGTAATTCAGGCATAGTGATTTTTATGCTTCTCTTGGTAAATAATAAGTCATTAGACAACTGCCCGCCGTGCATGAATCACGCCCGGTTGGTGCTCAAGCTTTGCCAGTAATTTGGAGAGGTGCGCCAGTCCTGATACTTCAATATGGAATTTTAAAGAGGCAATATTATCATCGGTGCTCAGGGTGGCAACTTGGCGAATATTGACGTTTTCTTTATCAATGACTTGGGTCAAATCACGCAGTAAACCGCGTCTATCATAAGCTTCGATATGAATATCAACCGGCTGATAACGTCCAGATTTTGATTTCCATGCAGCACTAATCTCGCGCTCAGGGTCGCGCTCAACCAGACGCATATATTCAGGACAACCGCGATTATGAATACTCACCCCGCGTGATAAGGTAATGTAGCCAGAGATAGGCTCACCGTGCACCGGATGACAGCAGCCGGCGAGGTTAATCTCGATATTATCGAGACCATCAATACAGATTTTGTAGGCATCAATTTTGCCAGTCGCTCTAGGATCGACGCTTGGCGTGTAGTCCTCTTCTTCTTTTTCAGGCTCTAGCTGTAATTGGCGCGAGATATGCCCTGTCAGCTGATACAAGCCGATATCGCCGGTGACTAAGCCGACGATGATATCATCGGTGGTATTGACGTTATAAAATTTCAAATAGTCATTTAAATCAATGCTGTTGGGATGCAGGGACAAGCGTTCGAGCTCTTTACTGAGCATCTGCCGCCCAATTTCGATATTTTTATCGCGGTCTTGTTTATTAAACCATTGGCGCAGCTTGGAGCGCGCGCGGTTGGTATGGATGTAGCCTAAAGAGGACACCAACCAGTCTCGATTGGGCTCGCGAGATTGTTTGGTGATAATCTCGACTTGCTCACCGGTTTTGAGCTGATACGTGAGCGGCACATAACGCTGATTGACCCTCGCTGCTTGTGCGCGGTTGCCCACTTGGGTATGGACATAGTAGGCAAAATCAAGGACGGTTGCGCCTTTAGGTAGCTCAATGATATCGCCATCACGGCTAAAAATATAAATCCGCTCAAGCTCATCGAAGTCGACGTTTTGCTCGTCCTCATCAAAGTCATCGCTATCCTCGCCATCAGCGGAGGTGCTACGCGCCTGATTACGCGTCTCATTGATAGAGAGTAGTTGGCGTAGGGAGCTTATCTTTTGACTAAGGTAATTATCCTTTTTATTTTTGAGCCCTTCTTTATAATTGACATGCGCACACATGCCAAGCTCCGCTTCAAAGTGCATGGTATGAGTGCGTATTTGTACTTCAAGCGACTTTTTTTCGGCGATAACGGCGGTATGCAGCGAGCGATAACCATTAGATTTGGGATTGGTAATATAATCATCAAATTGTTCAGGAATATAGCGCCATAAGCCATGTACCAGTCCTAACGCATGGTAGCAATCGGAGGTATCATTGACTAATACGCGTAGCGCCCGAATGTCATAAAGCTGGTCAAAGGATAAGCCTTTGAGCTTCATTTTGCGGTAAATGGAGTAAATATGCTTGACCCGTCCTGAGACTTCAGCGCTAATACCCGCCTTTGATAAAGCGGCACTCAGCTGGTCTTGCACCCGCTGAATATAGGCTTCCCGCTCGCTGCGTTTTTCTGATAACAGCTTGGCAATCTCTTTGTACCGCTCAGGTGCAAGGTAGCGAAAGGCTAAATCTTCCAGCTCCCATTTGAGCTGAGCGATACCCAAGCGGTGGGCAAGTGGTGCATAAATAGTCATGACTTCGCGCGCAACCCGCTGCTGGCGCTCAGCGTTAGAAAAAGTCAGCTCACGCATCGCAAACGTGCGTTCAGCCAGTTTAATGAGTACCACGCGCACATCATTGGTGACTGAGATCAGCATGCTATAAATATTGGATAACTGGTCACGCTGCTCATTGACGAAGTGGTCTTCTAGGCGCTTATTGCCCTCGATAATGGCGGATAATTTACCCATCGCCAAGGTATCTTTGACCAAAGTACAAATATCTGAGCCAAAATTCTTTTCAATCTCAGCCAAACTTATCATCGATTTGCGCGCACTGCGGTACAGCATCGCCGCCACAAGCGCATCTTCATCTTGATACAGATAAGTCAAAATATCGGTCATGCCAATGCCAGTGACATAAGCGCCTGAGCGCTCAGACTCGCTAGTATTCATCCGACTACGAATAAACTCGCACGCCAATGCCAAGTTAGGTACAGCGTCTTGCCCGATACGTTTGGCAACATTATCGAGCCATGCCGGCACATCGATATTGGCTTGATTTAAGTCAACAATAGCCGTTTTATCACCAGCGTTTTCTGAGCTATCCGCCAGATTAGGGTCATGATTATGATAATGGTACGGCTCTGAGCGATCAAAGGTGGAGTGTAGTTTATGAGTCGCCAGCTGCTGTTTGATATCGAGAGGAATCTGGGCGTAGCTATTGGCTGATTGATGAGAGCGTTGGCTGGCGACCAGTTGCGCTGCTAGCGTTGCACTGTCGGCTTCGGTGGTTTGACCATCCGTTAGTGGTAGTCCTTCACGAATTTTTACCATAGCCGACTCCTTTTAGCGGTTATAAAACGGCTGACTGTTGCATTATTATGAAACATTTTCGCCTTATCTTTAGGCGTGCGTGCTCTGTAATATATAGGCTTATAATGGGTTTAAAATAACCTTATCGCTGATGGTTATTGCTAACATAAGTATGTCATTTTAAAGCCACAATTCAAGCGAGGATCTGTAATAAACTTATCTAAAAAAGTAACTTTACTGCCATAAATTCTCTGAATGAGTTTATGACAGCCAAGGTGTGCCGCTAAAAATAACCCGCAGATAGCTACTTATGACTACTTATGACTATCAAGCAGATATTTTCTCAAAGCGCGCAATCGACTCAACGTGACCGGTATGACAAAACATATCCATGACGCCGGCATGAGTTAAGCGGTAGCCTTGCTCTAATAATGCTTTGGTATCACGGGCGAGCGTCGCGGGATTACAAGACACATAGACGATACGTTGGGCATTGAATTTTGGTAAATATTGCATAATCTCCCACGCCCCAGAGCGCGGTGGATCAATCAGTAGCGCATCAAAGCCTTGGTTTGCCCACGGCTCAGCGGTGCAGTCTTGGGTCAAATCTTGGCTATAAAATTCAGTGTTATGAATACCATTACGGCGGGCATTATCGGCGGCACGTAGGGTCATCGCCTCGCTGCCTTCCACACCAATGACTGAGCCGGTTTCACCGACCAAACGCGCCAATGGCAAACTAAAATTGCCCAAGCCGCTGAATAAATCCAGCACGCGCTCGCCCGCTTTGAGCTCTAATAAGTCACAAGCGAGTTTGGTCATTTGACGATTGACCGATAGATTAACTTGGGTGAAGTCTGTCGGGATAAACTCAAAGGTTAAGTCATACTCTGGCAGCTGATAATACAGGCGACCAAACTGCTGACTCATATCGTCGTCAGCGTTAAGGGCGATACGCTGAATGCTATCAGCGCCTTTGGACTGCAAGTATAACTGCCAATGCCGCGCGGCAAAAAAGTCTTTTAGCTTATCAATATCACTATCTGATAACAGCTCTAGATGGCGCACAATAAGGGCAACCGGCTGATTACCGTCTGGTAGCTCAGGGATGTGTTCGCCCATTGCTAATTCAAGCTGAGCGATTTTGTCACGGCTCTCTAGGGTGCTAATCAGGGTTTTTAGGTTGTCAATCTCAAAGCCAATGCGCGGATCTAAGATATGACACTCATTTAACTCTGCCAAAAAGTTACTGGAGCGCTCACGAAAGCCCACCAGTGCCGTTTGTTTTTTGACCACATAGCGCACGCCCAGTCTGGCTTTGGTACGATAGCCTAAACGGTCGCCCACGATTGGTGCTAGCCACGTATCAGGCTGCACATTGGCTTGGTGGTCGAGCATCTCGCTTAGTACCGATTGCTTAAAATTAATCTGCGCATCAGGTTGCCAGTGCTGCAAGTTACAGCCGCCACAAACCCCAAAATGCGGGCAAGGAGGAACGGCACGTTCAGGGTTCGGATTGGCAAGCACTGCAATGGCATCACCTTCTTCAAAACTGGTGCGACTATTGGTTAATTTGACCGCCACACTTTCACCCGGCAGGGCAAAGCTGACAAAGATTTTTTTGCCATGCTTGTCTTCACTGTGACCGTCAGCACTACCAAAACCATTGCCATAAATCGCCACGCCGCGACCGTCATGTGACAAGCCGTCAATGGCAAAGGAGAGCGGCTCAGCGTCTTTTAGGCGACGGCGCGTCTTGGAGGAGGGCTTGGATTTTTTCTTATTGGGCGGGGTGGTGATGGTTTGGCTGTCAGTAGCGTCAGGGTTTAGGGCTGCGCTAGCGGCTGTGGTGCTATGGGTGTCGGTGGGCTGCATAAACCTGCCTATAATATAAAGGGGTGAGAATATAAAGGAGCAAAACACAAAAGGCTGAAAAATGAGTACGATTTTAACATATAAAACAGCAGAGCAACGCGCCTTGCTCAAGTAAACTTTTATCGTGATAGCATGCGCAATAGCCCTTTAAAACGAGAGGTTATTAGGACTCTAACCAAGCGTCTAAAAATTCTTGATGGCGGCTTTGCCCATCCTCAGCAGTAAGCTGAGTTAAAAACTCACGGGTTTGTTGTTGCCAAAAGCTAAAGCTATCTGAGGATAGCTTGCCGGTTAGGCGTAGCCAGCGCAGATAAATCAGCCAGGTATTCATCACATCGCTTTCACAATAAGTGGTCAAGGTCTGCCACTGCTCTTGCTGCACCAAGTCGCCCACCATACTGCCATCGACATCTATTTTGCCCGGTAAGCTATAGAGGCTAGCGATAACATCCATGGATTGGCGTGGGCTGGCGCCGTATTGGCTAAATCTATCCATCAAATCTAAATGACGATTATGATAGCGATTGATATAATTATCATAGCGCATCTCGCGGACGCGCTCGCCTTCTTCGAACAATAAAGGCACGCTCAAATCATACAGCATGGCGCGATAAATCAGCACGGGAATATCAAAGCCTGAACCATTCCAGCTGATTAATTGCGGTAAGCCTTGAAAGTCTTTAAAGGCTCGAAAAAAAGTCGCCAAAATCTCTTTTTCGCTACTGTTTTCAGCCGAAAAAGACAGCAAAGAGAATTTACCTTCTTTGACATATAACACAGAGATACAGGCGATACGCTGTAGCGGCAAGCGCATAAAATCGCTCCCCGTCTCAGAGATGCGAATGGCTTGCAGCGCTGTGAGCGCGTCAGTATCGTTTAAATCTGCCAGCTGCGGATAAATGCGCCGCGCCGCATCAATGTCGGCAACGGTTTCAATATCAAACACCATCACGGGATTATAAGGTAGGGCATGAGTCATCAGACTCTCCTAAGCAGTATTGTAGTATGGTTATCACGGCTAAGTATGACGATTATTTAAGCTTTATTAATAGTTAAGCGTTGCTATCGTCAACATTATAAAGTCCCGTGGACAAATAACGGTCACCGCGGTCACAGACGATAAAGGCAATCACTGCCTCAGGATTGGCTTTGGCAATTTGCACCGCCGCCCAAGCCGCCGCGCCCGAGGACACTCCCGCAAAAATACCTTCAGAATTGGCAAGCTTACGCATATAAACTTCGGCGATATATTGGTCAACATCCATCACCTCATCGACCAAATCCGCCTCATAAATCCCTGGCATATACTCTGCCGGCCAGCGACGAATACCAGCAATAGCGGCGTCTTCATCTGGTTGCAGACCGATGATTTGTACCGCAGGATTTTGCTCTTTTAGATATTGGGAGACCCCAGTGATGGTGCCTGTGGTGCCCATCGAGCTGATAAAATGGGTGATTTTGCCGTCCGTTTGTGTCCACAGCTCAGGTCCTGTGGTGAGATAATGCGCTTGTTTATTATCAGGATTATTGAATTGGTCTAACACAATGCCTAAACCATCGGCTTGCATTTGCAGCGCCAAATCCCGCGCCGCCTCCATACCTTCATCAACTTCAATCAAGGTCGCGCCATAAGCTGCCATCGCATCTTTGCGCTCTTGGGTGGAATTAGTCGGCATAAGTAGAGTAATAGGGTAGCCACGCATCGCCGCTACCATCGCTAAGGCAATGCCGGTATTGCCACTGGTGGCTTCTATTAGCGTATCACCCGGTTTAATATCGCCGCGTTGTTCTGCTTGATAAATCATATTAAAGGCAGGGCGGTCTTTGACTGAGCCTGCCGGATTATTGCCTTCGAGTTTGGCGAGTAGCTGCGCGCCATTAGTGATGCCTTCTTGGGTCGGTAGCCGATGCAGCTTGACCAGTGGCGTTTGACCGACACAATCGGCAAGGCTTGTGATTTGAGTGATAAAGTTCGCGCTCGATGAGGTCGTAGACGACATGGGACATCCTTGATTTTGATGAAAATAAATAATGCTAAAAAGTAACGGTTATTTTTTTAAGGGGTAGATAGGGTTTAATGTTCAACGGCAGCCATTATATCATTTTGTTTTTAGCCGTGCTGATGGCATCAAAGCCTAAATTGATTGCTATAATGGCTTAATAATGAGCGATAGTTGGCTGCCCCGATAGCCCTAGCACTCGCCGCCCTGCCCATGGAGCTTACCTCTACTATGTCTTACAAAAAACGCTTTGATTTTAATAGCGCTTATGGTCAATTGGTCTTATTGGTGTTTTTGCCTATCTGCGTGTTGGCAGCGGTGGGCGGTATGTTGGTGTTTTATGAGACCATGCGTAGTATTGACTCAGAGCAAGAGGCGTTGGCAGAGGCGGTGTTGATTCGCTATACGCCACTGGTAACCCCATTGGTACCGGAATTGCTTGAAAATGCCTATTTTGAAAGCACAGCGGTTGAGCAGTCGTCATCCACAAGCGTGCCGCCGCCACGACCCCCAGACGATTCGCAATCAATGGCAACACTGGTGGCGATTAGTGATAAGTTGAGCCGCTTGCAATCAGAGCAGCATGTCCAGCGTCTTGCGATTATCAATGAGCAAAATCAGGTGCTGGTAACGGTAGGCTATGGCGCTGATGAGGCGTGGCCTTTGTTAGATAATATAGAGCGTGGCGCAAGTTTTTTGACTCAAGAGTCCACCGCGATAGGCACCGCGTATGGCAGTTTATTGGGCGAGTTTGCAGGGCAGCGTTTGTGGCTGATGATAGATATGGATAATGAGCCGCTATATTTGGCGCGTTATCGGGTGGCGATTGCGCTGATTATCACAGGGCTGTTGACGATACTCATATTACTACTGAGCTTGAATGTCTATGCTAAGCGCTGGATTGCCCCGATTTATGAGCTGCGTTTGCAGTTGCAGCGCACCCATGCGGATAATTTATATCAGCCTATTTTGGTCAAATCTGACGGCGAGCTGAATTTATTGCAGCAAGATTTAGCCAAGACCTTTCGGCGTTTACATAGCAGCTTTCAGGAGCTGAAAAACCATGCCGAACAAACCGAAGATGATTTGCGTTTGGCATTTGATGAGATGGAGATGCAAAACATCTCAATCCGTAATGCGCGTGATGCCGCCATCTCAACCAGTCAAGCCAAATCGGCGTTTTTGGCAAATATCAGCCATGAGCTGCGCACGCCTTTAAACAGTATTGATGGCTTTATTAACTTACTGGCGCGCCATGGTGAATTAAACGCCGAGCAAGATTTGTACGTACATACCATTCGCAAATCCTCAGCGCATCTATTGGCATTGGTCAATGACGTGTTGGACTTCTCGAAGATAGAGGCGGGTAAATTATTACTCGATTGTCATGAGTTTGATTTGTACGACACCATTTATGATGTGGTCGATATGTTGTCACCGGTATCGGCTGAAAAAGGGCTACGTACGGCAGTATTATTTTATAATGATGTGCCGATGCGGGTGAATGGCGACGCGCTGCGCCTCAAGCAAGTGCTGACCAATATCGTCGGTAATGCCATTAAATTCACTGACAGCGGCGGGGTAGTGGTGCGCGTCAGTTTGGATGACCATCAAGACAATCATTTGATGATTAGCGTGCAAGATAGCGGCAAAGGTATCTCCGCCACCGATCAGCAGATGCTATTTCAAAGCTTTAGCCAAGGCGACCCCTCCATCACCCGTCAATATGGCGGCACAGGCTTAGGGTTGGTTATCTCCAAGCAGTTGGTGCGGCTGATGGGCGGCGACATTGGGTTTTATGATAACTTGCAAGAAAACATTGATAATCAAGGCGCAACCTTTTGGTTTCGGATGCCCGCGCATGTCGATGTGTTAGAGGCGCCAACCGGTCAAACCATCGCCTTACCGATGCTTGCGCCCCTCGCTAGTGCGACGGATGAGTTTAACGTTTTGGTGTGGATTAATCATAAAGCCTCCAAACAAGTGCTCAAAGCCAGCTTGCAAAACTTGCCGATTAAGCTGACTCAAGCCAACTCTTTACCAGGGGTGCTTGAATCGCTAAAAGAGCACGGCAATTATTGGGACTGGGTCATCGTCGATAATGACACCAAAGATGACATGATGGCGCTACTGAAACAAATCCGCTTGCATTATCAAGGCAAGCTTGCAGTCTTTGGTTATCAAGTTGCCGCCGATCAAGCGTTATTAAATCGCTATCATGCCAATATATTGTATGAGCCACTTGATAAACGCCAGCTGTATAATATGCTCGATACTCAGCCCAAAACTACCCCCATCAAACCGCAAATGCCGCTGTGGCATGGGGTGACCGTATTGGCAGTGGATGACCATCTGCCTAATTTATTGGTATTAGATGCCTTGTTAAGTGAGCTTGGGGTCAATGTGATTACTGCCAATAGCGGCTTTGATGCGATTGAGATTATTAGTAAACAACAAGCCAGTAAACAGGCGCATAAACCACAAACAAACGCGAGCAAAACGGCGAAAACAGAGCCGCAAAGCCTGTCTAATAAAACCCAAATCTCCAAAGCCGAAATGCGCTCAACAGACAATAAAGCCTTGCCATCCTCTCATGGCGCTTTAGAGCTGCCCGCAGAAGACAAAGTAGTTAAGGAGGATAAAAACCATATCGACCTTATCTTTATGGATATTCAAATGCCGCGCATGTCAGGGCGTGAAGCCGCGCAGCAAATTCGCAAAATAGAAATCAATGATAGCCGTATTCCCATTATTGCGCTCACCGCTCACGGACTCTCAGATGAGCGCGATAAACTGCTTGCCAGTGGCATTGATGATTATGTCGGCAAACCCATTAGCCAACCGCAGTTATTGCGCGTGCTACAAAAATGGCTGGGTCGTACGGCGAGCGTAACCTCAGCGCCTACGGAATTGACCACGGTTCATCCTGCTACTTCTGTTAATGATGCCGATACCAGCTCGCAAATTGTGAGCAAGCCTGCCACGCTTAGAATGAGTATTGCCGATAAAACCAAATCAAAGGCGATGCCTAAAGATAAAAATATTGCCCGACCGTTATCCCTCAAAAAAATCCGTGACGACTATATGCGTGACAGTCAGCCACGCGAGGGCTACTCACATGGCGATTATTTACGTGAGCCGCCGAGGGTCAATCAGCATTATTATCAAGGTCTGCAATATCATGCGCACTCGTCATCCTCGATACCGGTGCCTGATTCAACGCCATCAGGGAGCTCCTTACAGGCAAGCCATTTGGCGATGAGCGATACCACAGACAGTGATATAGAAAATAGCGACGCCCAAAATGAGCGGCTACAAGGGCACACCCTTGAGCACTTGCAGGTGTTTGATTGGCAAGATGCTCTGACACGCGCCGCAAATAAACCAGATCTAGCGGCGACTCTGATTACCATGATGCTCGATACCATTCCTGATGAGCAAGCCGCCTTGATTCAAGCGTGGGAGCAGCGTGATCGCAGTGAGCTGGCGCAAATTGCCCATCGTATTTTGGGTGCCAGTCGTTACACGGGCGTCCCGCAACTGCGCCAAGCCAGTCAGGATTTAGAAGATAAATGCTCGCTCAATATGCAGCATGTCACCCCCACGCAGTTTGTGATGCTCAAGCCTTATTATGACGCCTTATTATTGGCATTATCTGATTTAAAAACCTTAGATTTATCGCCTTATCCGCAGCTGAATTATCATCGCCTGAGTGAAGACGACATGACATGGAAAATGATTTGAGGCGCATTATGAGGACGAATTAGTGTTACCTTGGCGGTCAAATATTGCAAGAGCAGGGTACTTATAAGCCTGTTAGTATCAATAGCGTGTTGATTTCTATTATCCACACTTACCTATCCGCTATTATCACGACGATAACCGACTACAAAGGACTGCCATGCATACGCTTGCCACTTATCAATATCAAACCCTACAAATCAGTGTCACCCAAAATATCTTAACGGTGACCTTAAACCGTCCACAGAAAAAAAACGCCATGAGCTTTATGATGGTCAATGAGCTTATCGCGCTTGCTGCGCGTATTAGTAAAGACAAAAGCTTACGTGCCGTCATTCTAAATGGCGCGGCAGGCACGTTTTGTGCCGGTATTGATTTGGGCGACTTAAATAACCCCAAAAACCAAGCCTATGCTTTTTGGGAGCTGATAAAGCCGTGGCAAAGTTTGTTTCAGCGGGTTTGTCTGGTGTGGCGTGAGCTGCCGATACCAGTGATTGCGGTGTTAGAGGGGCATTGTATTGGCGCAGGGTTACAGTTGGCATTGGCGTGTGATGTGCGCATCAGTCATCCTGATTGCAAGCTGTCAGTGATGGAGGCGAAATGGGGTTTAGTGCCTGATATGGGGCTGACCCAATCGGCGCTCGGCGTGGTACGTGCCGATGTGCTCAAAGAGCTGGCAATGAGCGCGCGCGTGCTTGATGGAAAAGAAGCCAAAGAGTTGGGTTTCGTCACCCATTGTAGTGAGTCAGCGCTTGCCGATGCCCAAACTTTAGCGCACGAGCTGGCGGCACGCTCACCCGATGCGGTGCTGGCAAGTAAGCGCATCGTCAATGCCATGTATCAGCAATCGAGTTGCACCTTATATCAAGAAAAAATGTGGCAATTAAAATTGATGTTCGGACGCAATCGCAAACTTGCGCTCAAAAAAGCCAAAGATACTGGCATTGAGTTTGCCAAACGGCAATTTAATTAACACTCAGCTCATTCACCGTGATAGTTTACGCAAGCACAACCTGAACCACACGCCTGTACTCTTGAATATAGCAGCAGACAGGGCAATATAGCAGGGTCTGCTGCTTTTTTTATCAGATGATAAAGCACTTATCAGCCCATAATAGCCCTTAAATATAATAAAACGGCCGCGCTATGTCTGCTCCAGAATCTAATCGTTCCAATCAGCCTGATCCCTCAATGCGCGTGCGCTCATCTGAGCTGCCTGTTGCTTGGATTATGATGCTCGGATTGATTGTAGCCGTCGGTCCTTTGTCGATTGATATGTATTTGCCTGCCATGCCCGCTATGGCGGATAGCTTTGGGGTCTCAACCGCTTTTATAGCCAACTCAGTACCGGCGTATTTTATCGGTTTAGTATTTGGTCAGCTATTTTATGGACCCTTAAGTGACCGTGTGGGTCGGGTTAAACCGCTATATTTTGGTATGACGTTATATGTCATCGCCTCAATCATTTGTGCAACGACTAATAATGAATATGTGCTATTTGCAGGGCGCACCTTGCAAGCGTTGGGCGCGTGTGTGGGTGCAGTGGTCACTCGTGCTGCTATTCGTGACCGCCTGAGCGCCAGACAAACCGCCAAAGCTTTTTCGATTATGATACTGGTGATGGGTTTAGCGCCGATATTAGCACCCTCGCTTGGAGCGCTATTTTTACGCTTTTTTGAGTGGCATGCAATTTTTTGGTTTTTGGCAGCGTTTGGGGTGCTCAATATATTATTAACCAAATTTTTCTTCTTTGAAACCTTAGCCGAAGAAAACCGTAATGTACGCCCTGCCAAAGAAGTTTTGAGCCAATATTGGGACTTGCTCAAAGATCCAACCTTTAATTATCCAGCGATTGGTGGCGGTTTATTAATGGGTGCGATGTTCGTCTATATCAGCGCCGCCTCAGAGCTGATTATGGATACTTATGGTATCTCAGCCACCCATTTTGGCTGGATATTTGGGATGAATGCGGCAGGATTTGTCGCATTAACTCAGCTCAACCAATGGCTGACCAACCGCTTTCGGATTCTCAGTCTGTTACGTTTTGGGGCGATGATGCAGGTGATAGCTTCTGGTGCCTTATTTTTGACGGGTCTGATTTATGGCAGTGATGCTTGGTTACCACTGGTACTCGCCTGTATTTTCTTTTGTATTTCAGGCTTAGGTCTGACGCAGCCCAACGCCTCTGCTATCGCGTTGGCGTTTCAAAAACAGCGCGCCGGTATGGCAAGTGCCCTGCAAGGCTCATTGATGTTTTCAGTCGGTATCTTTGGCGGCTTATTGCTCAATATATTTCCCGTTAATCCTGTGCTCAAGATTGGCATCGCGATGTTTACCTTGATGAGTTTGGGCTGCTTTTTGATTTGGAAAATTGATAGTAATCTTAATCTTGATGATGCAGAATAACTGGTATCTAAGGACGCTAGCACCCTAATATCTCACCTTAATATCAGCAATCCTTACTAGGGTGCTCAGCCTATGGGTATACGAGCGGGCACTAGTTGACTACCTCGCCATGTTTATTGCTGCTGCTGATAGATAGCCACTGCTATGTTTAAAAAACCTAATATAATCATTGTCTTTACCTGCCTACTTCAGTAATATCACTGTAAAATTATGTCATAAAAATATAATAAATGATGCCCTCCGTGCTCAGCGGATGCCTCCTGCGCATTCATGAGTACCGCCCAATGGACTGGATATCGATTTATTTTGATGGTAGAGGATAGATGATGACGATGTTATATCGAGTATTACCCATGATAGTCAGTGTTGGCATACTGGGCTGCAATAATGCCACGCCGCCTGACACCGCTGCTGCGAGTGCCAATACCCCCAATACAGAAGACAGCTTTGTCAGTACCCTACCTGAATCAGCGCCAGTCGTCAGACTCTCTGCCGATGCCAATTACGCCCCTTATGGGTTCAAAGATGAATATGGTAACGTCGCAGGCTTTGATATTGAGCTGGTACGCCGTATCGGTGAAGATCAAGGGTTTAAGGTTGAGGTTTATAGTGACCTTTGGAAAGATGCCTTTGATAATATCGATAATAACAGCCGCGATATGATTGCCGCAGGTGCCTCTTATAGTGGCGCGCGTGCCAGTAAATACTTAGTTTCAGACTCCTATCTACCACTGCCGACCAGTATTGTTTATCTAGATAGTGCCTTAGATATTCAGTCGCTTAATGGGCTGAGTGATATCCGTGTCGGCGTTTTAGGGGAAGCGGTACAGTATGATTATTTTACTCAAGGGAATTTTGCGGTTAAAGCCGTAGAGCCTTATCCCACGTTATTTATGGCGATACAGGCAATGGCACAAGGCAAAATAGATGCGGTTGCAGGAGATTTAGGCGTGCTGCGTTATACCCTCGCTGACTTGCCAACCTTGCAGCCTAAGTATTTTAATTACGAAGGGCTTGATACTGATAACGCGCGTAAAGTGATGTATTTTGACAAAAATCAGCCTGAATTACAGAGCAAGATTAATCTGGGGCTAAAAAACTTAAAAGCAGATGGCACTTATGGCACTTTGACCAAAAAATGGTTTGGTGAAGACTTGACCCAAGCCGCATTGAAGCAGCAACAAGCGTTAGAGGCGTCACGCCCCTAGTTTATCATCGTGCTTCTTATCGCATGACCCTAAAGGATTATTCTGGAAAATCAGTCTAAATTTATCTATCTATTATATCTGTATATTAAAGGGAATTAGCTATGGCTGCTTCAACTCTGAACGATGGCTCTCGTTATCGCAGCTTGATTCTGTCGATTGTGGTTTTCTTAGCATTGATTGGTGCCTTACTGGCTTTTACGTTTTATACCTCAAGTATCCTTGAGCGTAACACCACCTTAGTGAATTTATCTAATAAAACGGCTAACGATGCTCAAGCCATTATCAAGGATTTGTTTGACTTAGAAAGTAGTGTCGGTGAGCACCTTAATTCGCCGCACCAAAAGCGCGTCAGAGAACGCTTACAGTCCAATACGCAAGCGGTTGACCAGTTATTGATAGGCATGGGTGAGGGGCTCAGTTACCTCAATGCCGATAATAAAACCGTAAACGTGCCTAAATTGACCACGGTCAGTGAAAGAGCGGCGCTCGATGGCGCACAGCAAGAATGGAGTAAACTAAAACCGCTGATTGAAAGCTATCTAGACGGTGCGGATGATATCTTAGTGGATTCCTCAAACGAGTTGGCACTGGCTTATGAGCAAGCCAAAACCTCCAGTTTGCTGATGAACGACTCGTTAGATGAGTTGACTGACGAGGTATTTACCGGCACTGAACGCCAAGCCAATACCATTCGAGCGATTCAGATACTTGGGGTTGCCGCTATTTTTGCTTATTTCTTAGTGTTTATATTCTTCTTTGTGCGCCGTTTACGTGAGACGGATGCCGAAGCTGATGCCGCGCGCCGTGAGACTCAAGAGATTATGCAAACGGTCAGTACGGGTCTGTTTTTGCTCGATAAAGACCTCAAGATTGGTCAGCAGCATTCCCAAGCCTTAACGACTATCATGGGCACTCAAGATTTGGCTGGCGAGAACTTAGCCAGTGTTTTGCGTGGGCGTATCTCCGAAAAAGATTTGAGCACCACCAAGCAGTTTATTGAACAGTTATACAATCCGCGGGTTAAAGAAAAACTGGTGGAGTCTTTAAATCCGTTGAATAAAATCATGCTGCATGATCTCTCAGGTGAGGAGAGTACCGACAGACGCTTTTTAGATTTTAAGTTTTCACGGGTTTATGAGGACAAAGAGATTGCCCGTATTTTGGTCAACGTGAATGACGTCTCAGATGCCGTCTATTTAGAGCAGCGCTTAGAGAGAGAGCGTAGCCAAAACGATATGCAAATTGAGATGTTAACCACCATCTTAAATGTGAATCCAAAAATTGTAAAAGAGTTCATCAGCAACACCAAAACCTATATCGAAAAAATGAATGACACCCTAAAAAATCCGGGTAGCTCACAGCAGGAGCTTGAGCGCAAGCTCAATGCCATTTATCGAGATATGCACAGCCTAAAGGGTGAAGCCTCTGCCCTAAAACTGCATAGCTTTACTAAGATTGCAACCGATGCTGAGGATAAGCTGAGTGCTTTACAAGCGCAGCCCCAGCTCATCGGTAGTGATTTCTTACCCTTAACGGTCTATTTAGATGACTTATATAGCCTGTCAAATACCATTAAAAAGCTCGGTGACCGTATTGATCAAGCCGCACCGTCTAGCACTCAGCCAACGGCGGCAGCACGACCAAAATCCGCTATAGCGCCAGCAGTAGCCGTCAGCCATCCTGAGGAGACGCTGCATAAAACTGCCGCGCCCACTACTGTCAGTGAAGTCGCTGCGGTGGCGAGCGCCGCCTTGAGTGGTCACACGCTCGATGATATCGATATCGAAGCGGGTGATTTTATTGAGCTCAATGACACCCCTGATAACCATCAGGCGCTGTATTATCGGGATTTTGTCCAACAAATCGCCACCAGACAAGGCAAAAAAGTTGAATTACTCAGTGATAGTTTGGGTGATGTTGAGATTCCGGAGCATTTGAGTAAAGTGGTAAAAGAGGTGAGTATTCAGCTACTACGTAATGCGGTGGTACACGGCATCGAGCTGCCGACCATCCGTATAGCCGCCGGTAAACCTGCTGTGGGCGTGATTAATCTGCATCTTCAACAAGATGCGGATAAGTTTTTGATGGTGATACAAGACGACGGTCAAGGGATTAACTTTGATAAAATCCGTGACAAATTAGTCAGCACTGGACGTTTTAAAAGTGAGGCAGCGGCTGCCCTTAATCGCAGTCAGTTATTAAAATACTTATTTGCTTCAGGCTTCTCTACCAAATTTGATGTCGATGAAGATGGCGGGCGCGGTGTGGGTTTAGATGTTATCAGAAACCAAATTAAAGAACATGGCGGCAAGCTCAATGTTAATAGTGAGTTTGGTAAAATGACCCGTTTTGTCATCACTTTACCTACTGCTTAATTAAGGATGATACACCCGTTATGCATAAATTAATGATTGTTGATGATTCAAATATTATTCGTAATCGTATTCAGCGCGCACACGACTCAGGGTTATTTGCTTTAGTGGCGACCGCTACCAGTGGCGTGGAGGCGATTGATAAATTTAATATATATCGCCCCTCAGTGATTACCATGGATTTGACCATGCCGCATATGGATGGGCTTGAATGTATCAGACGTATCATGGCGATTGATCCAGAAGTACGTATATTAGTCATCTCTGCACTCTCGGACAAAGCCACGGGCATTGAGGCGTTGTCATTAGGTGCTAATGGCTTTTTGTGTAAGCCGTTTTCTGAAGAGGAGCTGGTAGAGTCTTTGTATGAATTGGTACAAGACTGATAGTCAGGTGTTTGAGTATGCCGAGATACACTAAACCCAACTTATAAAAGAATACATTATGAAAGAGCAAAGCCTGCAAATCTTCTTAAATATTATTGCCCACTACTTTCAGCAGTTTGCGACGGAAGCTTTGGTCATTGATACCCCCTATTTATTAGAACAAAAGCAACCGAATGTCCATGACTATACAGGCGTCATTGGGATATCAGGCGCAAAAAAAGGCGTGGTTTGCTTTTCAGGGACTCGTGAATTGTTATCCTCTATCTTAGATGATATGGGTGAGAGCGATAAAAGCGACGATAATCTGATCGATTTAGTGGGTGAGATTGCCAACACTATCGCGGGTAATGCGCGTAAAGAGTTTGGTAAAAGATTCCATATTTCTGTACCTTTTGTTTTTAAAGGCTCACCGCAAAGTATTATTTTGCCTAAAGAGGGACGTTCTTTTATTATTCCTATGACGTGGCGCGCACAAGTGGGTGAGATTATCGTCTGCTTACAAGATTGATAGGCGTACACAGGATAACGATGGACATACATATATTATGGTTAGAATAGAAAAATTAGGGGTATTCTTAAGCTCAATTAGCGCTTTTTTTACCCAAATTGATAATATCCCTGCTGAGACGGATACACCTTATCTGCACGATAATAAAAGTGCGATTGGCTACGATTACAGCGGTATTATTAAAGTATCAGGTCCGCTTGAGGGCTGCGTTTATATCAGCGCGCCGAGTACGATGTTGCGTGAAATTCTTATCTCGTTAAATGAACCAGATTTATCATTGACCATGATGAAAGATTTGATAGGGGAGATGGCAAATACGATAGCCGGTAATGCGCGCACTGAATTTGGTGCCGATTTTATTATCTCACCGCCTACTATTGTCTATGGTGCGCCTAGTGTCTCTTATCTACCCAAAAATCGCTATACTTACATCACCCCATTCACTTGGCGGCATCACAAGGCAGTCATAGGTATCTGTATTGCCAAAACAGAATACTCGATGTAATCAAAACCACCCCAAGGCTAGGCGTCTTTGTTATCACGGCAGCTGATTAAATAAAGGACTGGAGCTTAGCCGCTGTTATGTGATAAAATACAGCGCAGCTATTTCTATAATTTATCGTTTATAGCGCCACTTTGACTCTTCGTCTTAACGCTTAGCGATGGCTCACTTTTTAACCAACCAATGACACACACATCATGGCAAAAAATTGCTGGGTGTTTGGCGACTTGA